>URTP01000108.1 GCA_900550835.1 uncultured Collinsella sp.
TCGATCTTCTGGGGGGGCGTGGGAAACGGCGGCTCACCGGCAGCGGCCGCATTTGCTTGCAACTGCGGCCAAGCCTGGGCATATTCATTACTCCAGAGACTCTCAATCCAATGCTCGGGAAACGGCCGATACTCACGAAGCTCGCCGGCTAGCGGATCGGGCTCATGAGGCACAACAGCCCACTCATAAGAGCGCCGCCCTTTGGTCCGCCAATGCGAATTCACCTCGCCGAGCGTATGAACCCCATCCCCAAGAAAGTGATACTGCGAAGCCGTATACACCACAGCCTGAACATCAAGCAAGTTGAGATACAGAGCCAAATGAACAAGCGAGTTCATATCATCGACTTCCATATCAGTGGTAACAATCACCCGAGTCAACTTCTGGGACATAGGAACAGCTCCAATCAAAATCAATTCAGCCAGTTACGCGCAAGGCAAGACGGGACCCATGCCCCCATCGCCACCGACCCGGCGGCCCGCTAGAAGCGGCCGGCCAGGGTCACAGCAACGTCAACGCAGCGGAGACCGGGGTTTAGTCTTGCAAACATTCCGCAGGGGGCATGGGCAGGCGCAGCGCGAAGCGCAAAGCGCCAGCCCATGCATGCCCGAGGACGTTTGCAAGACTAAACCCCGGTCCCCGCGATGGGAGGGCTTAGCGGTCGACCCTGGCCGACCACTCCCAGCAGCCCACCGGCTCGCCGTCGATGAGTACGTTGCCCCCGTCGAAGTCTTGATAACACAGGTCGTTGAATTGGTGGATCCACACGCCGTGGTTGAACGTCTTCTTGGCCGAGCCGTCGGCCTCGCGATACACGCCGGTCAGGTCCTCGACATGGCTAAAGTAGGTGAGGTGCACGTTGGCGCCCGCCCCGCGCAAGCGCGCGAACAACGGCAGCACCGTCTGCTGTGGGCACACGAGCTCGTCGCCCTTAGAGTGCGTAAACCACAGCGGTGTCTTGGCGAGCGCGGCCACGTCCTCGTCCGTGGCGTTGTACCACGGGGCGCAGCAGGGAAGGCCCGCGGCGAAGAGCTCGGGATAGTCGGCGCACAGGCGCAGCGTCATAAAGCCGCCGTTGGAAAGACCGGCGACCACGATGCGGTCGGTATCGATGCGATCGGCATGCTCGGCGACAAACTCGTCGATGAGCGCCTTGAGCACGGGGGAGTAGATGCTCTGGTTGGAGCGACCGAGTTGCTCGACGCCGTTGTCCATCCAAAACGTGGGCGACTGCGGCACGAGCACCCAGGCAAAGCCGCCAAAGTAGCGCTGGATCTGCTTTTGCGAGAGCGCTGTCACGCGGTTGCCGGTGTAGGCACGCGTGGCGCCCTCGCCCTGCGTGGCGCCCTTGCCCTCGCCGGCGCCGTGCAGGTACACGATCAGCGGTGCCTTCTCGACGGCGGGCGTGTCCTCAGGCGCAAATGGGTTGAAGAGCGCGGAGTCAGCGGCCTCAAAGCTCGGCTCAAAATAGCCGTACTCGAGTGCGATGCCGTCGACGGGCGTCTGCTGCACGGCGTTATGCCAGCCCTTGAGCGCGGGACAGATGTCGCCGCGGCTGCGATCGAAGACGAGGCCCGCGGTGGGGTCGTCGCCGTCTTCGCCCGGGAGCGCCACAAGCTGCGTCACGCGCAGGCGGTTCTCTATATAGCGCGAACCCAGCACGCCACCCTCGATCTCTTTGGTGAGACGCACCTCGGGCGTCTCGAGCGCTACGTGTGTGCCCTTGGGCAGGCGCTGACCGTTCTCATCACAGGGGTAGGCGGCGAGCACCGGCACGTAGCCTACGGAGGGCGCTGCGTGATCGGCCCCGTGCTCCTTGCGCATCAGAACCTCGCCGGCGCGCTCGTGGCGGGCACAGTAGATATTGAACGTGGGGTCGTTCACGGCGTTGGCGCGCACCACACCCGGCAGGTCGAGCACCACTTTGTTGATCCAGGGGCCAAAATCGCCCAGCGTGGTGACGGTTGCGTAGGTACACGATTTGAGTTCCATGAGCTACTCCTTTGTGCCGCAAGTACTAAACAAGGGCGGCAATACAGACTAAACATGTTTAGTTTAATGCAGAACTGTAGAATGAGCAGATGAACTCGGTAAACGGTAAAACTGAACACGCAATGAACTACTAAACAGACGTTTACTATTAACTAGCAGGACTTTTGTTGATGAGCTAGCTCGTTACAAAGGTGTTTATCAAAATAAAAGCCCACGTAAATAGCCATATATCAATATCTGGTCAAATAGACATCTTCTACCGTCTAAATACGCTTACCCCCCATTTCCTACCGTTCACCGGACTTCAGACGGCAAAATTGCCACAAATCAGGCACTCCGTGTAAACTAAAGCCCGTAAACGTTCAGTAAACACTTTGTTTACGACAGCGTATCCAAGGGTCCGGCAACCGTAAGGGGTTATAGTCGCCGGGCCAAAGGCGTGCCTAAGCCCAAGGGGGCTGGCACACGAAGATATGGGGAGGGGTCCCATGGCAGTAGATAACAAGCAGATTGCCACCGATGTCCTCGAGCTCGTGGGCGGCGCGGAGAATGTTTCCGTTGCCACCAACTGCATGACGCGCCTGCGTCTGACGCTCAAGGATAACAACAAGGTCGACGTGGAGAAGATCAAGAAGGTCAAGGGTGTTCTGGGTTGCCAGTTCGCCGGCGCCCAGCTCCAGGTCATCATCGGCCAGAACGTGCCCAAGGTGCTCGCCGAGTTCGTCGCCATCTCCGGCGTCAAACAGGGCGAGGCGGTCAACGAGAACCTCGACGCTCCCAAGGAGAAGTTCGAGCTCAAGAACCTGCCTAACATCATCCTCGACTATCTGTCGGGCTCCATGACCCAGCTCATCCCGCTGCTCATGGCCGGTGGTCTGTTCCGTACCATCGCGGCCGTCCTCGGCCCCACCATGCTCGGTGTGCTCTCGGCCGACGACCCGACCTATACGTTCCTCTACACCACGCTGTACGAGGCCACGTTCACCTTTATCCCCATCTACCTGGGTTATGCCGCCGCTAAGAAGCTCGGCGCCAGCCCGGTGCTCGGCATGCTGCTCGGTGGCGCCCTCATGGCTCCTTCCGTGGTGAGCGTCGCCACCCAGGAGGGCGGCGGAATCATCTCCGTCTACGGCATCCAGATCGCCGCTGCCAACTACCAGCAGTCCGTCCTGCCGATCATCCTTTCGGTGCCCGTCCTGTACTTCATCGAGAAGTTCTTTAAGAAGGTTATGCCCGACGTGCTGTCCACGGTCTTCACGCCGTTCTGCACCATGATCGTCACGATCCCCATTGCCTTCATCGTCCTCGCTCCGATCGGCAACGAGATCGGTACGCTGATCGCCAACGCCCTCTTCGGCCTTGCTGACCTTGGCGGCATCGGCATCCTGATCGTCATGGCCATCCTCGGCGCCTTCTGGCAGCTCTTCGTGGTCTGCGGCATGCACATGCCCGTCATCCTGCTCGCCCAGGTTCAGATCATCGCTGCCGGTTACGATCCCTTCGTCTTCGTTTCCACCAACTGCGCTATGGCCGCTGTCTGGGGCTGCGCCTTCGGTGCCTTCCTCAAGATGAAGAACCCCGACGAGAAGTCTCTCGCCATCGGTTACGTCATCTCCGCCATCGCCGGCGGCGTCACCGAGCCCGCGCTCTTCGGCATCCTCATGCGCTTCCGTCGCACCATGTTTGGCATGTTCATCGGCGGTGCTATCGGCGCTGTGTTCTCCGGCCTCATGGGTGTTACCTACTACCTCGCAGGCGGTGCCTCCAACTTCCTGGTCTTCACCAACTACCTGCAGGGTGGCCAGATGAACACCGTCTGGGCTATCGTTGGTATGGCAATCTCCTTTGTCATCGCCGCTGCCGTCGTCTTTGCCTGCGGCTTCTCCAAGGAGGAACTCGCCGAGATGGAGGCCTAAGGCCAAACCATTCGGTTGCATATGACCTCACCTACACGTCAGGCGCAAGCCCGGCGGGGCCCTTCTTGCAAGGTAGACTGATGGGGGGCGGGTGAGATTCGCCCGCGAGGGTTTGCCAAGCGGCGGGGGCTTTCGCGCGGGGTTACCGCGAAAGTTTCCGGCGGTTCGCAAATCCTTTATCGAACGAAAGGACATGCAGATGAGTTTAGGAACGCTGACCGTCAACGGTCGCCAGGATGGCTTTTTGTGCGAGGGCAAACCGTTCTTTTGGTTTGCCGATACGTGCTGGAGCGCGTTTACGAGCATTGCCGAGGCCGATTGGGACTACTATCTGACCCGTCGCGCCGAGCAGGGCATGAACGTGCTGCAGATCAACACGCTGCCGCAGTGGGATCGCTGCTGCCCCGATCTGGGCATTTGGCCCTATGCCAGCGAGGATGGCGTGCATTTTGATTGGTCCCGACCCAACCAAGCGTACTGGGATCGTGCCGCCGCCATGTGTCGCGCTGCCGTCGAGCACGGCATTCGTCCGGCACTCGTGCTTATGTGGTGCAACTACGTGCCCGGTACCTGGGGCGCCAAGATTGCCGAGCATTGCGGTGCCGAGGTTATGCCGCGCGAGGAGGTCCGTGCCCACGTTGCCCGCGTCGTCGAGAACCTGGGTGAGTTCGACCCCGTTTACGTGGTGACGGGCGATACCGACTTTACCAGCGACGAGGCGATCGCCTATTACGAGGATGCCCTCGACGAAGTCGTCAATCGCGCGCCCGAGGCGTTGCGCACCATGCATATCAACCGCGGCAACCGCACCATCCCGGCACGGTACCTGGACCGCTTGGACTTCTACATGTTCCAGCCCGGCCACAACTACGAGGGCCAGCCCGAGGCTTGGCACTTGCCGCAGGACTTTATCGCCAACTATCCCAAAAAGCCGATGGTCAACTCTGAGCCTTGTTACGAGCAGATGGGTGCGTCGCGCAATGTGTACTGGCGCTTCACCGCGCAGGACTGCCGCGCGAGTGTGTGGTCGTCGATCCTTGCCGGCGCCAGCGCGGGTGTGACCTATGGCGCGCACGGTGTTTGGAACTGGCAGACTAGCAAGAGCCAGGGCTCGGTGCTGGGCGAGGGCTTCGATATGCCGTTCCGCTGGCAGGAGTGTCTGCAGTTTGCGGGCGTTTGGGACTTTGGCGCGATCGAGCATGTGCTTGCCGGCCTGGGTGCTACGGCTGGCGACGACGCACTTGCCGTGGTTCCGGCGCAGGAGCTCCTCGATGACGCGCGCGAGGCCATTCGTGTGGCGCGCGTTGGCGATCGCGTCGTCACGTACCTGCCGCGCACCACGGCGCTCAAGTTTAAGCTCGACGGCGCGCGTGGCTGGACGGCGACGGTTCTCGACATGGAAGACAAGCGCGTCGCCAAGCTGCCCGTTCGCGACAACGGTGACGGCACCGTGCGCGTGGCTCAGCATCCCTTTGAGCACGACGCCCTGGTGATCCTGGCCCCCGGGCGCTAACGGCTCTTCTCCAACATTTACAACCCAGTCCCTTTCATTAGGCTGCGACGGAATGGTCCCTGCATGACGGCTTTAAGCTGCCAAGGGGAGCCATTCCGTCGCGCTCTTTGTTTACTCATTGGGTACTCATTGGGGACGTACTTAAATGAGTGGTCTCGTGAGTTTGTGGGCGAGGCGGGCGCTCGATACAAGGTGCGTGTCGTGGACACATGAGGCATGACGGAGGAGGAGCTTCCCGGAACCTTTGAGGGCAAGTTCCGCATCGATCTCCCAAGTAAGCAGTATATGATGCTTCGCCTGACCAAATTAGAGGCGTAAAACAGAGATAATCGGCTCCGGGTGTGACTTGCTGCACGACCATCGCAGGGGGGTGGCCCCTGTGATGGTCGCGGCGATGCGCGTCCGGGGCTACGCTTGTAAGGAGTGAACATGCAGGAGTTTTTTGGAATCGATGTGGGCGGTACGGCCGTTAAATGGGCTGTGCTGGGCGAGGATTTTTCCATCCGCGAGCGCGGAAGCCTGCCGACGGGCTTTACCACGGCTGATGAGACGGTCGCGGCGCTGATCTCGCTCGTCGAGCCGTATCGCGAGCGCGTGAGCGCCGTGGGCGCGAGTGCGCCCGGCGGCATCTACGAGGGAGATGTCACAGGAACGATCCATCGCGGTGGTGCGCTCACGTTTATGGATGGCTGTCCGCTCGGAAAGCTCATGCGCGAGGCTCTGGGGGTGCCGATTGCCGTCAATAACGACGGTAGGTGCTGTGCACTCGGTGAGTATGCGGCTGGCGCTCTGCGCGGGACGCGTTTTGGCGTGGTGCTCGCTATCGGCACGGGCATCGGCGGCGGTATCGTCATCGACGGCAAGGTCCTGCGCGGCGCGCACTGCTTTGCAGGCGAGTTTAGCTTCTTGCGCAACGATGTCACGACTGCTGCGAGCATGGAAAACTCCTTTGCGGGTTCGGGCGGTTGGCGTGCGCTCCGCGATGCCGCCGTTGCCGAGAAGGGCCTGCCTGCGGATTCTCCGGTGGACGGCCGCCGCGTCTTTGAGTGGATCGCGGATGGCGACATGGCGGGGCAGCGCGCGCTCGACCGCTACGCTCGCGCATTTGACGGACAGCTCATCAACCTGCAGGCCGTGCTCGACCCCGAGGTCTTTGTGATCGCAGGCGGCATCTCGTGCCATCCCGAGCTCGTCGATGCCCTGCGTGCGCAGATGCCGCTGGCCCTCTCGAGTTACGAAGGGACCCTTGCCGGCATTCCTGTGCCGCAGATAAAGGCGGCCGAGCTCGGCAACGACGCCAACCTTTACGGTGCTGTCCAGGAGGCCATGCGCCTGGTGTAGCGCATTGGACATAATCATTGGGGACGTTCTTGTTTGACTAGTCGTTTAAGAACGTCCATTACAGTCGAAATTGTCAGCCCGGGCCCGTCTCGGGCTACG
>URTP01000109.1 GCA_900550835.1 uncultured Collinsella sp.
CGGCTCGCCCGTCGTGCGGTTCCAGGCAACGGTGGTCTCGCGCTGGTTGGAGATGCCAATGCCGGCGATATCTGCCGGATCGACCCCGGTCTCCTCCACCACGGCACGCGCCACGGCCAGCACGTTGGCAGCAATCTCGGTCGGATCATGGCTCACCCAGCCGGCCTCGTTGACAATCTGGCGATGCGAGCGGTCGGCACGATGAATCAGGTGGCCGCCCTCGTCCACCAGCAGCGCCTTCGTGCCCTGCGTGGACTGATCGATTCCGATGATGTATTTGCTCATGTACTCTCCTGTCTCCCCCGTCGATCCAAAAACTAAAATCCGACAGACAAGGAGCGAGCGGCCGTCAAGTGCCGCAGATTGCCGTGAAAGAGGAGCGCCGCGCACTTTGTGTACGCAAGCGACGGTTTGAACGGCAAGGTGCGGTGCTTGGCGGCCGCGCAGCGTCTGTTTCTACTAGTTGCCGAGGAACTCGGTAACCGTCTTGGCGATTCCCTCGCCCGTCAGGCCGTAGTGCGCAAAGACCTCGGGACTCGTGCCGGTGATGACCGGCGCGTCGGGCAGGCTCAGGCACTTAACCGGACGCGGGCAATGCTCGCCCACGACCTGCGCGACCATGGAGCCCAGGCCGCCAAAGGGGCTGTGCTCCTCGACGGTCACGACGGCGCGCGTGGCACCGGCGGCCTCAATCACGGCCTCGGCGTCGAGCGGCTTGACGCAGTACATGTCAAGCACGGTAGCGGAGATACCCTGCTCGGCCAGCAGGTCGGCGGCGTCCACGGCATGGCGGACCATCTCGCCGGTGGCGACAATCGTCACATCGGTGCCACGACGCACCCAGGTGGCGCGGTCCATCTGGAACGGGCACTCGTCCTCGGTATACACGTCCTCGACCGGGTTGCGGCCCACGCGGATATAGGCCGGCTTGTTGTCGGCAACCAGGGCGCGCACGAGCTCGGCAGTCTGGAAACGATCGCTCGGCAGATACACGCGCATGTTGGGAATCGCGCTCATGGCAGCGATATCCTGCGCGGAGTGATGGCTCATGCCTAAGGCGCCGTAGGACACGCCGCCCGAGATACCGATGAGCTTGACGTTGGTGTTGGAGTACGAGACGTCGACCTTGCACTGCTCATACGAACGTGTGGTCACAAAGGACGCCGGCGAGGCGGCCCAGGCCTTCTTGCCGCACGAAGCCATGCCGGCGGCGATGCTCACCAGGTCCTGCTCGGCGATGCCGACCTCAATGGACTGCTGGGGATACTGATCGAAGAACGGCGTGAGCGATGCGGAGCCGCGGGAGTCGGAGCACAGGACGACGATGTCCTTATCGGTCTCGGCGGCCTCGAGCAGCGTGTCGCAGATAACCTTGCGGTTGGCGATCTTGTTAGCCATTGATAGCCTCCTTGTGGGCAGCGAAATCGGCGATGATCTGGGCATGTTCCTCGTCGTTGGGCAAGTGATGATGCCAGGCGGCCTTGTCCTCCATAACCGGCGAGCCGTAGCCCTTCACCGTGTTGAGGATGATGACCGTGGGCTTGCCCTTGGTCTCGGCCGCAAGCGTCAGCGCGGCGTCGATGGCCCGGACGTCGTTGCCCGGAATGGAGAGCACGTTCCAGCCGAAGGCGGCCCAGCGCTCCTCCTGCGAATCCTGCTTCATGACGTCCTCGGTGCTGCCACTAATCTGCAGGCGGTTGCGGTCCACGAGCGCGCACAGGTTATCGAGCTGGTAGTTGCCGCCGCTCATGGCGCCTTCCCAGACCGAGCCCTCGGCAAGCTCGCCGTCGCCCATAATGGTGTAGACGCGGTAGTCGCGGCCGTCCATCTTGCCGGCAAGCGCCATGCCCACGGCCACGGGCAGACCGTGACCCAGCGAGCCGGAGTTCATCTCGATGCCCTTGAGCTTGTTGTTGGGGTGACCGATGTAGGGGCTGCCGAACTTGGAGAAGCGGGCCTTGACGTCGTCGAGGTCCAGATAGCCCTCGTGGCACAGCACCGCGTAGTAGGCCTCCATGGCGTGGCCCTTAGAGAGCACAAAGCGGTCGCGGTTGGGGTCGTCGACGGTCTCGGACGAAATGTTGAGGTGGTTGGCATAGAGGGTCATGAGGGCGTCGATCACCGACATGTCGCCACCGATGTGGCCGCCGGCGCCAGCCATGATGATATCGACGCAATCGCGGCGAAGATCCCAACGCAGGGACTCAAGCTCTTCGATAGTTGCCATTTCTACTCTCCTCGCAGGTAGGCTTTGACGTCTTCTTCAATCGGGTCGTACAAGTCGGGCTGGATGCCAATGTACTTGCACGCCTCGTAGAGCACCGGTACCACGTTGGCGTGAATGGCGACGCAGTGGTGAATGTAGGGGCCCTCGACGATCTTGGCCTCGAGGCGCTTGAGGTTTTCGACCTCGACCCACAGGTAGGTGCCCATGCCGGCCGGCCCGTCGATGCCGCGAGCGTTGCCGAGCAGCAGCGAATACTCGCCGTTGTCGCCATCAAAGCGGGCAAGGGTGAGGTCGCCGTGCTTGGCCTCGGCCGTCAGCGCACCGGGGTGATCGAAAGCCAGCGGATAGGTGAGCTTGGGCTTGACGGCCGCGCAGCTGCAGGGCCAGGGGCCGCAGTGCTGCAACAGCTCGCCGTTCTCGTTGTCGGGATGGCGCACGGTCCAGTCGGCGAACATGCCGCGGTGACGACCCAGGTCGGCGGCCTCGACCATCAACGCGGTAATGGCGCCGTGGATATCGGTCTCGCACACGACGGGGATACCCATCTCATTGAGGATGGCGTTGGCGGCGCAGGGCATAATGCCCAGCTCGTCCTGCAGAGCGTTCCAGCACTGGATGGCGCCGGCGTTGCAGCCGTACTTATCGACTAGGCGCTTCATGGCGATAGCGAGCCCTGCAACCGCGGGGACCTTGTCCTCGGGGATGCAGATCTCAAAGCTGTCGCGAATGTGGTCGAGCATGGCGACCATGGCCTGCTCGTCGGTCTGGGCGTCGCGCACGGCCTGAACAAGTTCGGTCATGGGGATGGGTGAAAGCTGGATGTTGAACTTCTCGAGCAGCTCGCCCTCGTTGCACATAGTCGACCAGAAGTCGAACGGACGGGTGGCCATCTGCAGGATGCGAGTGTGCTTGAAGGTCTTGACCACGTTGCACACGGCCAAAAAGTCCCAGACGCCGCGCTCGAACTCGGGGTCGGTCAGGCGGCAGTTGGTCATATAGGTAAAGGGAACCTGGAAGCGGCGCAGGACCTTGCCGGTGGCGAACAGGCCGCACTGGCTATCGCGCAGGCGGGTGCCGTCGGGCTCGGGGCGCTCGTCGCGCGGACCCCACAGCAGCACGGGCAGGCCAAGCTCACGGGCAAGGCGGGCGCAAACGTACTCGGTGCCAAAGTTGGCGTGGCACAGCATGATGCCGTCGACGCCCTCGGCGCG
Organism: uncultured Collinsella sp.; assembly: GCA_900550835.1. GTDB lineage: Bacteria > Actinomycetota > Coriobacteriia > Coriobacteriales > Coriobacteriaceae > Collinsella. The sequence goes on from URTP01000109.1 coordinate 3,439, forward strand.
GAACTTCTTGACGATAGGCTCGATATGGCTGTCGTCAAACAGCAGGCCCTCGTCGTTGATGTCGTCAATGTCCACAATGTCGACGCCGATCTCGCGCAGGCGATCGGCCGTCAGGCCGCGATACTTGATCGCGTCCGGCGCGCTAAAGATGCTGCGGCGCGTGGGCACAAAGCCGAGCTTGATCTTATCCATGTACGTCCTCCCCTAGTCACATGTTCAGTAAACAGACGCGTGTTTCGTTTTGTTCTGTTTACTAAATGTTTTACTATTCTGTTTAGAAGTTTAGCGCGAAATACTTGCAAGCGGTAGAGAATTCAGCCTAAACGGTATGTAAACAAACTGAACATACAGGGAGAACAAAAAGGGGTCCCGAAGGACCCCCTCTTGGTAGCGTTATGTATGGTTGCCTTTAGCGGACTTTCCGCTCTGAAATCTGGCGCCGTTCCGCCTAAATCTCGCGCACGCTCTGGCGCTCGACAAAATACGTCGATACGGCCGTCTTGCAGGTATAGCTCTTGGGATTGCGGATGTTGCCCACCAGGCGGCGCACCGCGATCTCGCCCACCTCGTGCTTGGGAACGTGCACCGTGGTGAGCGGCGGGTTGGAGAAGGCGCCTAGAGACAGGTCATCAAAGCCGATGATCGAGACATCCTCGGGCACGCGTACGCCGTGTTCGCTCAGCGCGCGCATGGCGCCCACGGCAAGCACGTCGTTCTCGGCAAAGAAAGCCGTCGGCAGATCTTCGCGCGAAACGCCGTCGAGCCACGCGCCCATGTCGCGATAAGCGCCCTCGAGCGTGGTGTTCAGCGTGACGCGCCATGCCGGATTGGCCTCGAGGCCCGCGTCCTCAAGCGCTTGGCGATAGCCGCGCTCGCGATCCTTAAAGTTGCGGATACGAAGGTCGCCCGCCAGATAGCCGATTTGCTTGTGACCTTTCTCGATAAGGTAATCCACGGCACGCAGTACCGAATCGGTGTTGGCAATGACTACGGCATCGAAGTACTGACGATCGCTCCAGCCGTCGAGCACGATCAGGTGGGCGGCAGCGTTGGCGAACAGGGCGTAATCTTCCTCGCCCAGCTCGGTGCCCATCAGCACGATGGCGGCAGCCGGGTCGGCGATAAGGCCCTCGACCTGCGGGCGCACGGCGGTCAAGTCGCTAAAGTCGAGCGAGACAAAGCTCGTGCTCATGCCGTGGCGACGCGCCTGGCGCTCCACGCCCTCGATGACCGCGGGGTGAAAGGTGCTCTCGTCCAGGATGGCGCCCGTCTTGCGCGCGAGCACGAACTGGATGCTCTCGAGCTGCGTCGATTGCTGGTAGCCGAGTGATTGCGCGCACTCCAGGATGACCTTGGCGGTCTCCTCGCTCACGCTGCGCTTGCGGTTGAGCGCGTTGGACACAGTCGCAGGCGAAAAACCGGTGATGCGGCTGATCTCGCGAACACTTGCTTTAGCCATTGTTCCCCCTAGCAACGGTCGCGGTCGAGCATCATGGCCTGACCGCCCCGTGACTCGACAACTAAACGACCGCAAATTCAATCTAAACAGAATAGTAAATGTTTAATAGCTAGTTTAGCCTGTTGTCAAGCGAAGTGGTGCGACTATTCCCCCAACGGGCACATTTACTCGGTAGCCAATTTGGGACGGGGCGTGAAAAACATTTAGCCCAGGACGCGGGCCATGCGTGCCTTGAACTCGGACAGGAAGCGCGGGGCATCCACAGTCAGCGCCACAAGCGCACTCTTGTCGGGATCTGCCACGCGGCGCTCATCGCAGATGGTGCGACCGCGGTACTCGCCCAGCAAGTCCACGCGCAGGTTACAGCCGAGCGCACCCACGAGCGTGGGATCGATTGCCACGGCGACGGCTAAAGGGTCGTGCAGCGCGCAGCCGCCCAAGTAGGGAGCGTTCATCTCGTACGAGCCAATGTAGTGCTCGACCATGCTCGCAAACGCGCAGCCGGCCATGGTGCCCGAGCCCGTCCAGCCGGCAACGTCGCGGCGCGTGAGCACCACGCGATGCGTCACGTCCAGGCCCACCATGGTGAGCTTGCGGCCCGAACGCAGCACCGCGTCGGCAGCCTCGGGGTCGCTTGCCATGTTGGCCTCGGCACCCGCGCTCACGTTGCCGGGCACGGTCAGGGCGCCGCCCATCACCACCACGCGGCCAATGGACATCATCGCCGCTGCATCGCGCTCCAGGGCAAGCGCCAAGTTGGAAAGCGGGCCGGTCGCCACATAGACCAGGTCGGGGCCATAGGTGCGCGCGGCATCGATCAGATAATCGACCGCAGCGTTGCCGTCGGCAGACGTTGCCCCCACCGGCTCATAGGGCGACGCGGGCACGCTCGCGCCACCGATGCCGTTCTTGCCGTGGATGAGCGTGGTTGACGCTGGCGGCGTATAGGGCTCGGTCGCCCTAATGGGGCGGTCGGCACCCAGGTACACCGGCACCTCGGGGCGACCCAGCAGGTCAAGCACCGCCAGGCAGTTGTGCGCCGACTGCTCGACGCGCACGTTGCCAAAGCACGTGGTAATGCCGACGAGCTCCACCTCGGGGCTCGCGATGGCATAGGCGAGCGCCATGGCGTCGTCCACACCCATATCCAGGTCAAGGATCAGCTTCTTGGTTGCCATTGTTCTACTCCGCTTCTCCGTCTTTATCGTTTAATCAAACCAATGTTCAACTTCGGCACGCGTGGGAATCGATTGCTGAGCACCCAAGCGCGACACCGTCACCGCCGAGGCGCGAGCGCCCGCGGCCATGCACTCAAAGAGCGGCAGGCCCTCCAGACGGGCAGCTGCAAGTGCGCCGATAAACGTATCGCCGGCCGCCGTGGTGTCGACCACCGAGCTCGAAAGCGCCGGCATGCGCAGCAGCTCGCCGTCATCACCAAGCGTAACCGAACCGGCACCGCCCAGCGTAATGACCGCGGCGCCGGCACCTTTGGCGAGCAGGGCATTGAGCGCTTCGGCACAACTCGCGTCATCTGCGGGCAAAATGCCCGTCAGCGCCTGGCATTCGGTCTCGTTGGGACAGACCAGGTCGACTGCGGGCCACGCACCCGCCGGCAACTCACAGGCAGGCGCCGGATTAAAGACCGTATAGAACCCCAGCTCGTGAGCGCAAACAAGCGCCTCGGCCGTCGCCGCAAGGTCACATTCGCCCTGGGCGATAAAGACGCTTCCGGCAGCCGGGGCAATCTCGCTGGCATCGCCGTCGAGCTCATCGGCCACCAGACGCCTCAGCGCGCAGGCAACGTCCTCACCCGTAAGCGCATGGTTGGCACCCGGCGACAGCACGATACGATTATCGCTCTCGCAGCGGATGATGGTCGCCGTGCCCGTCTCCACGTCGTCGCGCCGCGCCACGAACTCAACGCCCACGCCGGCATCC
>URTP01000110.1 GCA_900550835.1 uncultured Collinsella sp.
GGCCAGATGAGCGTGGTGGGCCCGCGCCCGCCGCTGCCGCGCGAGGTTGAGCAGTACACCGAGTACGACCTGCAGCGCCTGGCCGTGAAGCCAGGCATCACCGGCTGGTGGCAGGTGACGGACCGCAATTCGACCGATTTTGACGGCATGGTCCAGCGCGACCTTGAATACATCGCTAAGCGCGGGATCATCACGGACCTCAAGATTGTCGTCCTTACGGTAATCGAGGTCATCACCGGTAAGGGTGCGTGCTAATGCTCGATAATTATTCAAAGTATTCCGAGCTCAATCGCGTGCCGGTAATTGATGTCCCGATTACCGGCACGAATATGCCTCACTGCATTCATTTTCTTACTGAGCATATCGATGAGCTCCGTGGCGAATACATCTGCGTTTCTAATGCACATACGTCTGTAATGGCCCACGATGATCCTTCCTATTGGGCTTGCCAAGCTGAATCCGTCATGTCTGTTCCTGATGGAAAACCCCTGTCGATTGTTGGTAGAAAGGCTGTTGCATCAATGGACCGCGTTACTGGTCCAGACTTGATGCGAGAGATTTTTGAGATCTCCAGCCTGCACGGATGGAGCCATTACTTCTACGGAAATGAGACGAAGAACCTCGAGGCGCTCAGAGATGCGCTTCAAAAGGAATATCCGAGCTTGGAAATCGCAGGCATGGAACCCTCCGTTTTCCGTCCACTGACATATGGCGAAAAATGCGATTTATCCCAACGTATTGCCGACTCAGGGGCCGATTTCGCATGGATCGCGCTTGGTGCGCCTCGTCAGGAGCTTCTTATGCACGAACTCAAAGGGGGGCCGCAGCCGCTGATGATCGGCGTTGGTGGCGCGTTCAACGTTCTCGCCGGAGTGGTACCGGAGGCACCGATCTGGATGCAAAACCTGAGCCTTGAGTGGCTATACAGACTTATCCAAGAGCCGAAACGACTTTTCAAACGATATCTAGTTACTAATACCAAATTCCTCTTTTACCAGTTCACGGGCGCCAAGCGCAAGGAAGGCAAGTAGATGAAATCCACCACCGCATTCAAAGACAAGACCCTGATGATCACGGGCGGCACCGGCTCGTTCGGCAACACCGTCCTCAAGCACTTCATGGACACCGACCTGGCCGAGATCCGCATCTTCTCTCGCGACGAGAAGAAGCAGGACGACATGCGCCACCGCCTGCAGGAGAAGTCGCCCGAGCTCGCCTCCAAGGTGCGCTTCTTCATCGGCGACGTCCGTAACGCCCAGTCGGTGCGCGACGCCATGCACGGCGTGGACTACATCTTCCACGCCGCCGCCTTGAAGCAGGTGCCCTCCTGCGAGTTCTTCCCCATGGAGGCCGTGCGCACCAACGTCATCGGCACGGACAACGTGCTGCACGCCGCGATCGACGAGGGCGTCGACCGCGTCGTGTGCCTGTCCACCGACAAGGCGGCATACCCCATCAACGCCATGGGCAAGTCCAAGGCCATGATGGAGTCCATCATCTACGCCAACGCCCGAAACGGCGCCGGCCGCACCACCATCTGCTGCACCCGCTACGGCAACGTCATGTGCTCGCGCGGCAGCGTCATCCCGCTGTTCATCGACCGCATCCGAAAAGGGGAGCCGCTCACGGTCACCGACCCCAACATGACCCGCTTCCTCATGAACCTGGACGAGGCGGTCGACCTGGTGCAGTTCGCCTTCGAGCACGCCAACCCCGGCGACCTGTTCATCCAGAAGGCGCCTGCCTCCACCATCGGCGACCTCGCCGAGGCGGTCCAGGAGGTCTTCGGCCGCGTGGGCACCCAGGTGATCGGCACCCGCCACGGCGAGAAGCTCTTCGAGACCCTCATGACCCGCGAGGAGCGCCTGCGCGCCGAGGACATGGGTGGCTACTACCGCGTGGCATGCGACTCGCGCGACCTGAACTACGACAAGTTCATCGTGGACGGTGAGGTGGAGACCCAGGCCGACGAGTCCTACACCTCCCACAACACCGAGAGGCTCGACGTTGAGGGCACCATCGCCAAGATCAAGACCGCCGAGTACGTGCAGCTGGCGCTCGAGGGCCGCGAGCACGAGGCGGTGCAGTAGGGTGCGCGTCCTCGTCACCGGCGCCAGGGGCTTCGTCGGGAAGAACCTCTGCTGCGCGCTGAAAAACATCCGCGACGGCAAGGACCGCCGCGCCAAATACCGAGCCCTGCTGCCGCTCGAGGTCATGGAGTATGACGTCGACTCGACGACCGAGGAGCTGGACGGCTACTGCTCCCGCGCCGACTTCGTCTTCAACCTGGCCGGCGTCAACCGCCCCGAGGACCAGGCGGAGTTCATGGAGGGCAACTTCGGGTTCGCCTCCACGCTGCTTGATGCCCTCGTGCGCCACGGGAACACGTGCCCCGTCATGCTCTCCAGCTCCGCGCAGGCGAGCCTTTCCGGCCGTTTTGAGGGCTCGGTCTACGGCGAGTCGAAACTGGCGGGGGAGGGCCTGTTCCGCGATTATTCCGAGCGCACGGGCGCCCCGGTGCTCATCTACCGCTTTCCCAACCTCTACGGCAAGTGGTGCCGCCCGCGTTACAACTCCGCCGTGGCCACCTTCTGCGACGCCATCGCCAACGGCCGCCCCTACACCGTGAACGACCCCTCGGTGGAGCTGGAGCTCCTCTACATCGACGACCTCGTCGACGAGATGCTGGGCGCCCTGCTGGGGGAGGAGCACCGCTGCGGATACGAGGGGCTCGAGCGCGTCGACGGAGATGATTTCTGCTACGTCCCCGGGACCGACGTGAAAACCCTGGGCGAGATCGTCTACCTGCTGGGCAGCTTCCGCGACAGCCGCGAGACGCTTTCGGTGCCGGACCTTTCCGAGGGATCCTTCTCCAAGAAGCTCTGGAGCACGTTCCTGTCCCACTACGAGCCGGGGCACTTCGCCTACTCCCTGAAGCCCAACACCGACGAGCGCGGCTCGTTCACCGAGTTCCTGCGCACGCCGGAGCGCGGCCAGGTCTCCATCAACGTCTCGAAGCCCGGCATCACCAAGGGCAACCACTGGCACATGAGCAAATGGGAGAGGTTTCTGGTGGTCTCCGGTACCGCGTCGATCAGGCTGAGGAGGGTGGGGGAGGACGCCGAGGGCAAGCCCTTCCCCGTCGACGAGTATGTCGTCTCTGGTCCCGACATGCGCGTGGTCGAGATGATCCCCGGCTACACGCACTCCATCACCAACATGTCCGACACCGAGGACCTCGTGACGGTCATGTGGGCCAACGAGCCCTTCGACCCCGAGGACCCCGACACCTACTACGAGGAGGTCTAGCCGCATGGGCAAGGACTATTCCGATATCCGCTTCGGGGACGACGGCCGCCTGAAGCTGCTGATCATCGTGGGCACCCGCCCCGAGGTCATCCGCCTGTCCGAGGTCATCAAGAAGTGCCGCCGCCACTTCGACTTCCTGCTGGCTCACACCGGGCAGAACTACGACTACACGCTCAACGGCATCTTCTTCCGCGACCTGTCGCTGGACGACCCCGACGTCTACCTGGACGCTGTGGGCGCCGACCTGGGCGAGACGGTGGGCAATATCATCGCCGCGAGCTATAAGCTGATGGTGCAGGTCCAGCCCGATGCGCTGCTGATCCTGGGCGACACCAACAGCTGCCTGTCCGCTATCGCGGCCAAGAGGCTCCACATCCCCATCTTCCACATGGAGGCGGGCAACCGCTGCAAGGACGAGTGCCTGCCCGAGGAGACCAACCGCCGCATCGTCGACGTGATCTCCGACGTCAACCTTGCCTACTCCGAGCACGCCCGTCGCTACCTCAAGGACACCGGCTGCGCCCCGGAGCGCACCTACGTCACAGGCTCGCCCATGGCGGAGGTCCTGCGCGCCAACCTGGACAAGTTCGAGGCATCCGATATCCTCTCCGAGCTCCGCCTTGAGCCCAAGCGCTATATGCTGCTCTCGGCCCACCGCGAGGAGAACATCGACACCGAGGCGAACTTCACGAGCCTGTTCACCGCGATCAACGCGCTGGCCGAGAAATACGACATGCCGATCCTGTACTCCTGCCACCCGCGCTCCCGTAAGCGCCTGGAGGCCACTGGCTTCAAGCTCGACCCGCGCGTGCGCATGCACGAGCCCATGGGTTTCCACGACTACAACTGCCTGCAGATGAACGCCTTCGCGGTTGTCTCCGACTCCGGCACCCTGCCCGAGGAGTCGAGCTTCTTCGCCAGTATCGGCCGCCCGTTCCCGGCGGTGTGCATCCGTACCTCGACCGAGCGCCCCGAGGCGCTGGACAAGGCGTGCTTCACGCTTGCCGGCATCAGCGAGCGCGGCCTGCTCCAGGCGGTCCACACCGCCGTCGAGCTCGACGCCGAGGGGTCGCTCCCCGAGGCCCCCGTGCCCGACTACGCCGACGAGACCGTGTCCACCAAGGTCGTGAAAATCATCCAGAGCTACACAGGCGTCGTAGACAAGATGGTGTGGAGGAAATGCTAGTGTCGCAGACCCAAGGGCTCACGACCGACGCGCTCGTCGACGAAGCACTCGCTCTGGGTGAATGTCTGGGACGCCCGCTGCGCTACGTCCAGCTCAACAGCTTTTACAACGGTTCCACCGGTACCATAATGCGCAACCTTCACCATGAGCTGACTGAGCGCGGGGTTGACTCTTACATCTTCTGGGGCCGTCGCCACAACACGATAAGCGACCATGAGCAGTGCTGCGCTTCGAAGGCCGGCTACCTCTCCCACGGCGCCATGACACGTTTGCATGACCGCATGGGCTTCTACTCTAAGCGAGATACCGCAAAACTGCTCAAGCGCCTGGACGAGATCGATCCCGATGTGGTGCACCTGCATAACATACACGGCTATTACGTGAACATAGAGATGCTGTTCTCTTGGCTCGCCTCACATCGTTGCCAGGTTAAATGGACGTTGCACGATTGCTGGGCCTTTACGGGCCATTGTGCACACTTCACATATGTGAAGTGTGCACAATGGCAGTCTCATTGCGCGTACTCGAAATGCTGCCCGCAGCTGGACACCTATCCCATAACGATTTCAAAAACCAACTGCGCGAGAAACTATGAAGATAAGAAACGCATCTTCACGAGCGTACCGCCTGAGCGGATGACGCTAATAACACCTTCACAGTGGCTCGCGGATTTGGTCGGGGAGAGCTTTCTCAAAGATTATCCGGTGGAGGTCCGTCATAACGTCATCGACACCGACGTTTTCAAACCCACCCCAAGCGACTTCCGCGAGAGATACGGTATTGGCGACCGGTTTATGGTGCTAGGCGTTGCGAGCCCTTGGACCAAGCGCAAGGGACTTCCTGATTTCGTCCGCTTAGCCGAGGAACTTGACTCTAACAAGTTTGTCGTAGCGCTCGTCGGCCTTTCGGATCGGCAGCTAAAGGCGCTTCCCCGGGGCGTTGTTGGCCTCAAACGTACCAACTCTCCCCAGGAGCTCGCCGGCATCTATACAACGGCGGACGTCTATTTCAATCCTACCGTAGAGGACAACTATCCGACGGTCAACCTTGAAGCCGAGGCCTGTGGCACTCCTGTTATAACTTACGACACAGGTGGGTGCAGGGAGACGCTTCATCGTGCTGATTCAAGTTTCGTTGCCGGCTTTGATCAAGCACTATCCATGATAGAGAAAGGCTTTTAATAATGAGGGTCGACAAAGTCGTTCCTGCTGCTCAGGGATATAAACGCGTAGCGAAAATACCTTTAAAGGGCGTTCTCCTTGCAATAAATAAGTTATCGAACAAAACTTATAAAAAGCTATACCCTCGCTACTTGGCGTGGCTAGGGGTCAACATCTCGGATAAGTTCTCCGAGTACGGTGATCCTTGGATAAGCCCTGAATGCCGCTTCGATGCGGCGGGCTACAATCTCATCACTTTGGGCGATGGAGTCACCATCAGCTATGGAACGTCCATCTTAGTCCACGACTACAGCATCGACAAGGCGTTGTATGCTCGCCGTGGGACTCATGGTAAGCTTCTCAAGTCTGTGACTATTGGCAGGAACTGTTTTATCGGCGCAAACACAATGATTCTGCCTGGCACTGTTATCGGTGATGACTGCATCATCGGGGGGGGGTCGGTTGTCAAAGGCCGCTTTCCGGTTGGATCGGTCGTATGCGGCAACCCGGCTCGCGTTGTTGGAACTGTAGATGAGTTCCTTGAAAAGCACGAGGCCAAAGAGGATATCGTTTATGGACTTTCCTAATGAGAAGGTGCTGCTGATTTCACGTCTCGACGGAAACAGGGGGCCTTTGGGCGTAGCCGCGGCAGTCCACTCCCGTCTTGCCCAGAATCATGCTTGCAAGCTTGCTGAGGTTTATTCCTTTGCCGATGTGCTAAAGCTCATTGTGAAGATTCCATTTACTTACAAGGGTTACTCCATATGCGTGCACCAAAATGGATTCAGAGTACCCATGGCGCTCTGCATGCTATCGAAGATTGATCACGGCAATAACTACTACCTCGTAGTTCATGGCATTGCAGCCGAAGAACGCAAATACCGGCCGGTGCTGTCTCGTGATCTTAAGCTCGAACCTAAGCTAATTAGAGAGTTCCCGAATCTCATCTGTGTTTCTAGGTTTGAGGCTGAAGTTCTTAAGAAGTTGTATCACCGTAACGAAAACGTTACGGTGATCGGGAACGGTGTCGACCTCCCTGTAGGGGTTGAAGTCGACTCATTGTTGGCTGAGAAGCGCTCCTCGAATCCTCCCGTCGTGATAACGACGGGA
>URTP01000111.1 GCA_900550835.1 uncultured Collinsella sp.
CAGACCGCCGCCGCCAAAACCACCGCCGCCAAAGTTCATCGACGGACCGTCATCGCCCATGGCCTTCTTCATGCGGCGGTTGAGCCACCAGCCGATCAGGAAGAAAATCGCTATGGGAAGAATGAGGGTGAGCAGGTAGTAGGTCATCAGACCCGAGTTCTTATCGGGAACGACCGATTCCAGGGACGCACCGGATTCAAGCACGCGATCGGTAAAGCCCGCGTCATTCGGCACACCGGTCGTCTTGTAGGCGATGTTCTCGTCCTCGCCCTTCTTGGTGTAATAAATCGTGTAATCGTCCGTGTTGTACTCGACCTTGTCGCCGCTCTTCTTATCGAGCGCTTTGACAAACGTCGAATAATCGGTCTTCGTAATCTGCTGCGTGTGACCGATGTTGGGGAACAGAACGGTCGAGAGCACGAGGTAGACGACGAAGGCGATGAGCACGTAGAGGATCATATTCCGTCTACGTTTGTTGTCATCCATCTCCATCTGCTTGAACTCCATCTACTGGGGTTGATAATGCTATCTAGAATACCCAACCCGAACGGCGATAAACCGACGCCGGGCACGAAAGGACAGAGATGGCATCACTGGAAGTCGGCAAGGTTCAGATCTACACGGGCGACGGCAAGGGCAAGACGACGGCTGCGCTGGGGCTCGCGCTGCGCGCCACGGGCTATGGGCTTAACGTGCTCATGCTTCAGTTTGCCAAGAAGCTGCACTGCGCCGAACATGACGCAGCACCTCGATTGGGGCTACGCATCGTACAAGCCGACCGCGACACGCCCGAAGCCTGTGACGCACAGATCATGGAGCTGGCGCGCGAGCAGATTAGCCAAGTCAACGTGCTGATCTTGGATGAACTGGGAGAAGCCATGCGACGGGGCTTTGTGACGCGCGAAGATGTCGAAGCGTTGATCGCGATGAAACCGACCACCACGGAGCTCGTGCTCACCGGCCGCGGATTGCTGCCCCTCGCCGACCTTGCCGACCTAGTAACCGAAATGCGCCCCGTCAAACACTACTTCGACGAAGGCCTCCTGGCCCGCCAAGGCATCGAATACTAGCCATTGCGGACGTCCCCAATGGCTAGGCAGTGGCGCGGCCTAGCCAGTTGCCGCTGTGATGATAGACGGTGAACATCGTGGCGGTTATTACCCAGGTTACGGGGTAGACCAGCAGCAGATGCTCGAGCGAGGGGTCGAGCGGCATAATCGCGAACACCCACGCCACGCGGAGCACGACCGTGCCGAATATCGTGAGCATCATAGGCTGGAAGCTCACGCCAGCGCCGCGGATGGAGCCGGACGCGTTTTCGATAATCGAGAAGATCGCGTAGAACGGCGCGATGAAATGAAGAATCGTCGTGGTGTAGGCCGAAATTGCGGCATCGTCGATAAACAGACGCGAAAGCGGGCCCGAGAATACCAGCAGCACGGCAGACAGGCCACCGATAAGCACAAATGAAAGCACGAGCGACGTGTGGTATCCCTTTCGCATGCGATCGTAATTGCGCGCACCAAAGTTCTGCGCCGAGAACGTAGTAATCGACACACCAAGCGCCTCGGTCACCATCCAGATAATGCCGTCCAGGCGACCGGAAAGACCCCAAGCGGTCGTGACATCGGCTCCAAACGAGTTGACCGACACCTGAATCAAAACGTTGGAGATCGAATACGCCGCAGACTGAACGCCCAGCGGCAAACCGCACGAAAGCATGCTCTTGGAAATGCCGCGATCGATACCGAGTTTGGATAGCGACAACCGCCACGCCCCCGGAGCGCGCATCATGCGGATCACAATCATCGTGGCATTGGTGCAGATAGTCAGCGCCACCGCGATGCCGCAGCCCAGCGCTTCCATGTGCAGCACGGCGACAAAGAGAATGTCGAGTGCAACGTTGACGAAGCAGCCGGAGGCAATAATGACCGCCGGACCGCGCGTGTCGCCCACGGCGCGCAACAACGCCGTCCCCATATTGAGCAGCAGCGCCGCAAACATGGCGGCAAAGTAGCAACGGGCATACGCCACACCCTCGGCCAGCAGCTCATGCGGTGTATTCATCAGCACAAGCATCGGCTCGACAAACACCATGCCCAGAATGGAAATGACAATGCCGCCCACCAGCGCGAGCGTCATGGCCGTATGGACCGATCGGCTCAAGCGCTCGTCATCGTGCTGACCAAAAAACTGGCCGGTAATAACGGCACATCCAGCACCAACACCGACGCAAAAACCAATGCAGAGCTCCGTAAGCACCATCGTGGCCTGAATGCCACCCAGCGCGAGCTTGCCACCAAACTGACCGACAATATAGGTACCGATAAGCGTGTAAGCCTGCTGAAAAAACGAACTAAAGAAGATGGGGACGCACAGCGACAGCAGCTGCTGCCAAATAAGGCCCTGCGTTACATCGATAGCCGTAGATTTCTTAGCCACACGCCCTCCCCACCAGCGTACGTCAAACAACAAAACGGCAATTTAAGACCAAAGCCAATACCAGCTTAGCACCGACCGACGTCGGCCGAAACGCCCCGAACCAAAGCCCGGTGCAAAATACCTGCCTAGTGATACAGACCCGGCTGGTAGTGGTACTCGTTGCTCACATGCGGGCACAGCTGCCAAAAGGCAACAGCACTTGCCGCGGCCACGTTGAGTGAATCGACCCCATGCGCCATCGGAATACGCACGGCGCGGTCGCAGCCTGCAATGGTCTTGGCGCCCAAGCCAGCACCCTCGGTGCCCATAAAGATTGCCAGGCGGTCAATCTCCTGGAGCGCGGGATCGTCCAGCGACACCGAATCATCCGTCAACGCCATAGCAGCACACGAAAAGCCGGCATCGCGCAGCGCCGCCAGCCCATCATGCGGCCATACGCGCGCCTCGCTGCCAATGCGCGTCCAGGGCACCTGGAACACCGTGCCCATGCTCACGCGGGCCGAGCGACGGTACAGCGGGTCACAGCAAGTGGGGCTCACCAAAATACCGTCGACGTTCAGCGCAGCCGCCGAGCGGAAAATCGCGCCGACGTTGGTGTGGTCGACAATGCCCTCGAGCACGCACACACGCACCGGGCGCTCCCCCGCCGCCTCGACGACGCCGCCCAAGAACTCATCAACCGGAATCTGTCGCGGGCGACGAAATGCCGCGAGTGCACCGCGCGTCACGTTAAAGCCCGTCAGCCGCTCCATAAGCTCCATCGAGGCCACGAACACAGGAACCGGACCTGCGCCCTCGCGCACAACAAGCTCCTCAAACAGCGGCATCATCTGATCGAGCCAGCGCTCACCCAAAAGAAAGCTCACCGGCTCGTATCCGGCGCGCACCGCACGCTCGATGACCTTGGCACTTTCGGCGATAAAAATGCCCTTATGCGGCTCCAGCACGCAGCGCAGCTCACGCTCGGTCAGTCGCACGTAGGCATCGAGCCGCTCGTCCTCGAGAGAATCGATTCGCAGCACCTCAACGGCATCAGTCATAGCAGCCAGCCCGCACCCTTCTTTACAGCACATCTATACCAAACGAGGCGACGCTAAGCGCCGCCCCATGCATTCAAACAACCCGATGATACCGTTCACGCCAGACGATTTACGCATCAACGCGACGATACGTCACGAACTCATAATCGACACCCTCGTCGCCCTCGCCCGAGGCAATCGTGGCAACACCGCCACGCCGCGCAATCTCCCACGCGGGATCGGCGTCCAAGTCGGGAAAGCACGTGTCCACGGGATGGACGCAGTGGTTATGCGTGACCTCGGCCTCCACGCAGTACGGCAAAAACTGACAATACACCTCGCCACCGCCGATCACCCACGCAACGGGTTCATAGGCCACGGCGGCGAGCGCTTCGTCAACGCTATGCACCACGTCGACGCCCTCGGCAGCAAAGCTCTCGTCACGCGTGAGCACGATATTGCGGCGGTTCTTGAGCGGACGCCCACCGGGAAAACTCAGCAGGGTCTTGCGTCCCATAATAACCGGGCAACCTTTGGTGCACGCCACAAAATGGCGCATGTCGGCGCGATTGGACACCACCATGTCGCCCTCGCACCCAATGCCCCAATCGTCACATACGGCGACGATGGCAGAAAGCTTACACGTCATGCGCGTCACCTACACCGCAATGGGGATGTTCTTGACCTGCGGGCCGTGCTCATAGCCCTCGACGATGAGGTCATCGGTCGTAAACGCGTAGAAATCGTGCACGTCGGGGTTAAGCGTCACCTTAGGCGCCGCAAACTGCGGACGCTCGATAAGCTCGCGGACAATATCGACATGGCGGTCGTAAATATGAGCGTCAGCAATCACGTGCAGCAGCTCGCCAGCGATCATGTCGACCGACTGCGCGACCATCATCAGCAAAATGGCGTACTGGCACACATTCCAGTTGTTCGCGGCCAAAATGTCCTGGCTACGCTGGTTGAGAATCATGTTGAGCGTCGGTTTGTCATCCTGCGGGCGCTGCGTCACGTTATACGTCACGCTGTAGGCGCACGGATACAGGTGCATCTCGGACAGGTCGCTATACACGTAGGTATTCGTCATAATGCGGCGGCTGTACGGAGTGTTCTTAAGGTCGTACAGCACGCGATCCATCTGGTCAAAGTCGCCCTCGGCATAATGGCTCTTCTGCCCAATCTGATACCCGTAGGCCTTGCCGATGGAGCCGGTCTCATCGGCCCACTCATCCCAAATATGGCTGTTGAGGTCATGGACGTTATTGGACTTCTTTTGATAGATCCACAGGATCTCGTCCATCGCAGACTTAAGCGCCGTGCGGCGCAGGGTAAGCGCGGGAAACTCCTCGCGCAGGTCGTAGCGAGCCGTAACGCCAAAGTTTTTAATGGTATAGGCAGGGGTGCCGTCCTCCCACACCGGTCGGACCTTTTGTCCCTCGGTGGTGGTGCCATGGTCCAGAATATCGCGGCACATGGCCACAAACTGCTGATCAGCCTTGCTCATTGACCCTCCTGTCAGTCGCCTATAAGCGAGATTCATTGTAGCCCAGGCACATGCGGCCCCACAGCCCAAACATAAGCCCTCATTTTCTGGCATATGCCAGAAATTCCTTGCGCAAATCAGCGCGTTCGCTATTCTATTGTTGACATATGTCAGATAAGGAGGGCGCATGGCAGGAAGACGCGAAAAATTGCGCCGCGTCGGGATCATCCCCGAATACCGCGGCTTTACCCCTGACGGCCTAGCCAGTGGAGACGCCATCGACATGACAATCGACGAGTTCGAAGTCCTGCGCCTGTGCGACCTGGAAGGCCTCAATCAAGAGGCCGTCGCCCAGCACATGGGCATTGCCCGTGCCACGGTGGCGGCAATTTGCAGCCGCGCACATCGCAAGGTGGCAAACGCCCTGGTCAACGGTCGAGCGCTTATTATCGAGGGCGGCAATATCGCGTACTCCCCCATCACCACAACGACGGCCGCATGGCCAGCAAAGGAGGTCGGCACCATGAGGGTGGCAACCACGTACGACAACGGCAACATCTTTATGCACTTTGGCCGCAGCGAGCAGTTCAAGATCTACGACATTCAGGACGGCAAGGTACTCAACGAGCAGGTCGTGGGCACCGGCGGCACCGGCCACGGTGCCCTTGCGGGCCTGCTCGCCAACGGCGGCGTGGACACGCTCATCTGCGGCGGCATCGGCGGTGGCGCTATCAACGCGCTTGCCCAAGCCGGCATCACGGTATACGCAGGTGCCCAAGGCAGCTGCGACGCTTGCGTCAAGGCCCTTATCGCCGGCACGCTCGCACAGAACAGCGAGGCCACGTGCGGCTGCCACGGCCACGACCACGACCACGCCCACGAACATGGCGAGTCCTGCAGCTGCCACGACCATCACGAACACGAGGGCCACGAGGGCTGCGGCTGCCACTAACGGCACGGCACCGCGAGCTCGGGGCGCGACGCTGAACGCAACCCAACAATCAAAGCCAACAACAAAGGCCACCCGGTAGCTTCCGAGTGGCCTTTGCCATATCAAGCTGGAATTTCAGCTCTATTTCTTATTACGCATCTGCGCTTCCATCTGGCGCAGCAGTTCCATATCGGACTTGGGGCCGCCCGTACCCAGGCCGCCCATGCCACCCAGACCCATAGCGTCCAAGCCAGGGATATTGGGCATGCGCATCTTCTTGCCCTTCTTGCCCTTCTTGCCCTTCTTGCCCTTTTTGCCGCCGGCCTGTGCCTGATTGGCCATCGTGCGCATGCGGCCCATCATCTTATTCATCTCGCCCCACTGCTTCATAAGGCTGTTGACCTCGGTGGGGGTTACGCCGGCTCCCTTGGCAATGCGGGCGCGACGCTGGCCGTTGATGATGGAGGGACGCAGGCGCTCCTCCTTGGTCATCGACATGATGATGGCCTCGTTCTTATCGAAGATGCCCTCGTCCAAGTTGCCGCCCATCTGGTTGAGCGCGCGCTGGCCGCCGGGAAGCATACCCAGAATGCCCTTCATGCCGCCCATCTTCTTGACGGCCTTCATCTGGTCGAGCATGTCGTTCATGGTGAAGCCCTCGCGCAGCATACGCTCGGCAGCCTCAAGCTGCTCTGCATCGGCTGCCTCCTGGGCCTTCTCGATGATGCCGACAACATCGCCCATGCCCAAGATGCGCTTGGCCATGCGATCGGGATAGAACGGCTCAAGCGAATCGGGTTTCTCGCCCATGCTCACAAACTTGATGGGCTTACCGGTCACCTGGCGCACCGAAAGTGC
>URTP01000112.1 GCA_900550835.1 uncultured Collinsella sp.
GGCGGCCTGGGCGCCGCGCTGCTGGCGCTCGGCGCGGAGCTGCGTTCGGGCGTGGAGACGGTGCTCGATCTGATTGGGTTTGACGAGCGCGTGCGGGATGTCGATCTGGTCATAACGGGCGAGGGCAATATGGACGAGCAATCCGCCGCCGGCAAAGCGCCGGTGGGTGTGGCCCGCCGTGCCAAGCGCTATGGCAAGCCGGTGGTCGCCGTCGTGGGCGGTCGCGCCGTCAACCTGGATGCGGTGTATGGGCAGGGCGTCGACCTGGTTTTGCCGATCTGCCGCAAGCCCATGCCCCTCGACCAGGCGCTCGGTGTGCAAGAAGCCACAACCAACCTCATCTGCGCCGGCGAGTCTGCCGCTCGATCCTACGACCTCGGCCGAATCTAGAAAAGTAGTCATTTTGGGACGGGGCTAGAAAATCACCCGTAAAGGCATGTGAATCTGAACAATTTAATCCTGCGCCCTGCGGCGCTCGATGGTGTTGTCTGGGGATCGGAGACTATGCACTTCAGGTGTTGGCGCCGCCATTTGTGTGCCATTAGTAGATTGCTCTTCGTTCAGTTGTTCGCCGATTAATCCTGCCAATTTATTACCATTTCGGGCGAAGACGTGGATTATCTCCATGATGGACCTCTTTGGGCATAATGTTGTCTTTAATCTGTCCTAATCAATAGATCGCTCTTGGGAAGAGAGGGCGACACCAGAGGGGGAGAAGGGAATTGGAGAGGAAAGTTTTCGGCGGGGGGGGGCAGAGAGTCGCTGCTCTCTGCCTTGCGCTGGTTCTCGGCTTCGGATGTTTATCCGTCGGCGCGACGGCCGGTGTCGCATATGCGGCCACGGAATCGCGGACTGCGTATACTGCGGAGGAGTTTGAGATCACCCAGGACGGCGTGACCTATTCGTGCGAGACCACGGATAAAGGCACGGCGGAAATCACATGTATTGTTGCCGACGACAGTGTGACCGCGGTGAGTGTGCCCAGCTCCATCGAGCATGGTGGCCAGACCTACAAGGTCACCGAACTTGCATTCTCGTCTGGTATCGTGGCCAAGAACGTTGAGCAGCTGACGCTCCCCGACACGCTCGAAAACGTGCGCGGATGGTATTTCCGAAAGTTCGCAAAGGTCAAGGAGCTCCATATCCCTGGCTCCATCAAGGACTTCAGTTGCACGCTGCAAAACGCCGGCTCGCTCGAAAAACTCTATTTCGATGAGGGCGTCGAGAAGATTAGCGCCAACTCGATGGTCACGGGCTGCAAAAGCCTTTCGGAGATCGATCTCCCCTCCACCCTCAAAATGATTTCGGGCCCGAGCGCCTTCGGGGGGGCTACGGCCCTTACAAGCATCGAGTTTCCAAAAGATGTCGCCTTCGCCGACACCATAACGGGCTTGCTCAAAGGCTGCACGTCTCTGACAAGCGTGTCGTTGCCCGCTTCGGTTACGAAGATCCCCTCGCACATGTTTGACGGATGCACCTCTCTAACGTCCGTCACCGCGCTGAGCGAAATTGAGTCCATCGGGGATGGGGCGTTTCAGAATTGCTCGAGTTTGACCGGCATCGATTTCCCGGGCACATTGACGAGCATCGGATCCTCTGCTTTCCAGGGGTGCGCCAGCCTGGTGAGCGTGCCCAATCTAAGCAAGGTGACAAACATGGGCTGGGGGGCTTTCTACAAGTGCGAAAAGCTGCGGGCGTCCGTGGACCTGTCCTCGCTTCAGAGCGTTCCGGGCTATGCGTTCTGCTACGCGCCGGTTAAGATCGTGGGGCTTTGCGACAGCCTGCAGAGTATCGGTGACTGGGCCTTTATCTGGAGCAACGTCGCCGTCCAGCTTCCCGAGACACTTGAGAAAATTGGCAACTACGCCTTCTATGGCGGCACGTTGCCGGAGCAGCTTTCCATTCCGGATTCCGTGACTTCCGTTGGCACGGCAGCCTTCTCGGGCGTAGATGGCGTGAAGGATGTGACGATCGGGCGCGGCCTCACCAAAATACCCTCGGGTATGTTTGACGACAGCACGGTTCAAAAGATCACAATCGAAAACAGCATGGACGACATCACCGGCTCGGAGAACCTTCCGAGCTCTGGCGTCGATATCGTCTACACGCGCGAGTCCATCGATGACGGCGTCGGCGCTACCGTGAGCGATGGCAGCACCAAGACCCTTCAGGATCTGGTCGACAAGGCCCCCGATGGCGAGGAAACCGTTATCACCCTGAAAAAGCACGTGAAGCTTGGCTCCACGCTCACGATTCCTGTCGGGAAGATGATTAAGATCACGTCGGATGAGCCCTATACCATCTTGGCAACAAAGAATAGCGGCGTCTCCGTACTGGTCAATGTTGCCGAGAGGGCATCCCTCGAGTTGTCGGGGAAAGCGTCCCTGAGGGGTCGCTACAACAAGGGCGCCATTATTTCTAGCAGGGGAGCAGTTGTGCTCTCTGACGAGGCCGTTGTGTACGACGGTACCACGAGCGGGGATAGCACGGGCACCGTCGACGTGTCGGGAGAAAATGCCTCGCTTACCATGACGGGCGGCGTTATCGAGCAGTGCGAGCTGCGCCATTCGTATTGCGGTATCGTTCGCGCGTCCAGCGGCGCTCATGTAGTTATGAGGGGTGGCGTTATCCGTAACAACGGAGTCGTTACCGGGGCCACCAATTGCTATTGGCTTACATCTTCTGGCGTCATTTTGTGGGGCAACGCTCGCTTTGACATGAGCGGAGGCCGCATCGAGGGCAACAACGGTTATCGAGGCAGTGCGGTGCTTGCGTACGGTCAGGGTAAGGGCGAAAACCAAAGAGCCAAGTTCACGATGACTGGTGGTCAGATTTCCGGCAACAGGAGCAGTAGGCTGGAGGCGGCCTACGATCCTTCCGGAGCAGTTCATATTGAGGGCAATGCCGAGTTCACCATGACGGGTGGAAAGATTGAGAACAACGTTGCGTCTGGCAAAGGCAAAGGCGGCGGAGTGTGTGTGGTCGACCCGGGCTGTCAGAATAGCGAAAAGGGGAATACTGCTTTCATCATGCAGGGCGGGTCCATATCTGGCAACTCCGCTTCCGCCGGTGGAGGTGTCTATACCTATTCGAATGACGTCTGGCTCAGCGCGGGCATGATCGAGGGTAATACTGCTTGGAGCATGGGCGGCGGCGTGTATAGCGAAGGCAACGAGTATCTTGGCTATAGTACGCTCCATATCGAAAACGCTTGCGTTGTTGATAACCATGCGGATAAACAGGGCGGCGGCATGTGGTTCTGCCCTACCGGAGATGCCAAGGTCTACGTCCAGGACGGCGGCCTGATCGCCAGGAACACGGCTGACGAGGCGGGAGACGACTTCGTCTTCACCGGCGCCAAAGACGCCAAATACAAACTGACCTTGGCCAACCGCGCTCCGGGCGGCGGAAAGGTCAGCTGGTACAGAGACGGTGGACTGTTTAACCCCGAGGGCACCACTGCGGCAACAAACCCCAAAATCCCGCGATTCTCGCCCGATGGTGACAACGGCGAGCCCCTGTCCTTTACCGACGCCACGCCGAACGTCGCGCTTAAATCTGTGATGAGCGAGGATGTGTATAACCTCGGCGGCGGCCAGACGTCGCTGACGATCTCTGGCAATACGGCGCCGTTGGGAGGCGGCATCGGCGCCAACGGCGGTGTTGTCATCGGCAAGTCCGAGAACATCAACATTCCCATCGAAAAGGTCTGGGAGAACCCCAGGATTCCCCATCCTGATAAGGTAAAAGTAAATCTCAAGAACGGCGATACCGTCATCGATTCGATCACCCTGAGCGAGTCTGACGACTGGGAGGGCGTCTTCTCCAACCTGCCGCAGCGTGATGCTTTCGGCGCCGTGATCGACTACACCGTGGCCGAGGACCCCGTCGAGGGCTACAGCTCCAAGGTCTCCGGCGACGCCGAGCGCGGCTTCACCGTGACCAACACTGTGAAGACGGGCGAGCTCGATGTCTCCAAGACCGTCGTGGCGCGCGAGGGCCTGGCGGTCGACGCGGACAAGATATTTAAGTTTGTGGTTGAGGCCACCGATGCCATGGGCCGCAAAGTATCCGGCACCTACGGTGACGCGACGTTCGAGGACGGCAAGGCGACCCTCAAGCTCAAAGATGGCCAGACGGCGAGGATTACGGGGCTGCCCGCGGGAACTGCCTACACGGTGACCGAACGTGCCGCCGAGGGCTACACGACCGCGGTGAACGGAGCCGAGGGATCCAGGGCCGAGGGCTCCATCTCGGCCGATCAGGTCGCCTCCGCCGCCTTCACCAACACCTTCGACCCCGCCCCCGCCACGGCGTCCGTCCCCGAGCTCACCAAGGTGCTCGCTGGAGGCCGCAAGCCCGGCCTCCGGGAGGGGGAATTCACCTTCGAGCTCTCCCTCACCGATGGCGCGGGCAATGTTCTCGAGGGCTACCCAATCGAGGCGAAGAATGACAGGGACGGCAAGGTTTCCTTTGGCGAGCTCAGCTTCACCAATCTGGGCACCTACCACGCGACCGTGACCGAGAAAGCAAGCGGCGATGTCCTGATTGAGGACGACGCGCATGCCTACACCTTCGACATCGCGGTGACTCAGACCGGTGCCGGCCTTAAGGCCGAGATCTCCAACGAGCGGGGCAAGAAGACTTTCACCAACACCTTCACGCCGCACGACAACACCAAGACCGTCACCAAGGCGGACGCCTCGGGCGCCAAGGTCGATGTGGATGGCAAGCCGGTGGGCGTGGGCGATATCCTCACCTATACCATCGGCTGGGCCAATAACAGCGTCGACGACAGGGGCGCCGCGCAGGCGGCCGACGTGACGGTGACCGATGTCCTGCCCAAGGGCGTTAACTATGTTGAGGGTTCTGCCGACGGTGCCGCCTACGACGCCGCGACGCGCACCCTTACCTGGTCGCTCGGCGAGCAGGCTGCGGGCGCCACGGGCACGCTCAGCTTTGACGTGAAGGTCTCCGCCGAAGCCGCCGTGGTCGACGACATCTCCAACACCGCCACGGTCAAGGTGGGGGAGAACGAATCCCAGACCAACACGACCCACAACAGCGTGCCCCGCGGGGGCAACCTCACCGTCAATAAGACGGTCGTCGGCGGCGACAGCCAGCGCGAGTTCGGCTTTACGGTCGCGCTGACCGACGGGGACGGCGAGCCCGTCTCTGGCACCTTCGGCAAGGGCGAGCACGCCGTGACGTTCGCGGGCGGCAAGGCGAACTTCACGCTTAAGGATGGCGGGGAGAAGATCATCTCCGGCCTACCCGTGGGCGCGCGCTACACCGTGACCGAGGATGCCGCCGAGGGCTACACGACCGCGGCCGAGGGGGCCGAGGGCACCGTGACCGAGGCAGGCGCGACTGCAGCGTTCACCAACACGTACGGAACGGCCACCGAGGGCAGGGACGTCTCCACCGCGGGACTCTTCACCAAGACGCTCGAGGGCCGCGACTGGGCGGAGGGCGATAGCTTTCAGTTCGCGCTCACGGGCGAGGGCGGCGCTCCCATGCCCGATGGCTCTGCCGACGGCTCCAAGACCGTCGATAGGGTCGCCTTCGGCTTCGGCCCCATCCGCTACATGCTCGACGACATCAAGGACGCCGAGTTTGCCGAGGTCGGCGGCAAGCGCGTGCGCGCCAAGACCTTCACCTACACGGTGCGCGAGGTCAGGCCCGATGACGGCTCCGCCATCGCCGGCGTGGCCTACGACGACCACGTCGCCACGATGACGGTGACCGTGACCGACGACGGCTCCGGCAACCTCACGGCCACGACGCCCGCGATCGCGGAGGTGAGCGGCGGCGACTTCGTCAACACCTACACGACCGAGCTCGACTACTCGGCCCGCGCGGGAGTGCGCCTGTCCAAGACGCTTTCCGGCCGCGCCATGGAGGCGGGGCAGTTCGCCTTCACCGTGACCGCGGACGCCGAGACGGCCGCCAAGCCCGGCCTCAAGACCGACAAGGACGCCTACGTCGTGGCCGCGGCTGACGATGGGAAGGCCGACCTGGTCGACCTCATCGGCGCTGCTTCGGGCAGCGATGTGAAGTTCACCGACGCCGACGCGGGCAAGACCTACAGCTTCACCGTCACCGAGACCAAGCTCGGCGGCGAGGGCTACACCAACGACACCGTGCCGCGCACGGTGACCATCGCGCCCGCCTACGATACCGCGACGGGCAAGCTCATGGTCACGACCACGGTTGCCAAGGACGGCGTCGAGGTCGCCCGCAGCGAGGTCTCCACGGCAGATGACGCCATGGCGACGCCCGCGCCCGTGACGGTCGCGTTCCAGAACTCCTACGAGGCCACCGGAACGCTCGGCGGCGAGGGCGGCGCGGTTATCAACGCCACCAAGACGCTGGCGGGCCGCGCCGCGGCGGCGGGCGAGTTCTCGTTCTCCGTCCGCGATGCCCAGGGCGACGTGGTCGCGACCGCGGCCAACCAGGCCTCCGGCGACGGCGAGGCCGCGGGGCTCGCGTTCTCGCCCATCGCCTACACCACCGACTCGCTTAAGCAGATGGTGGCGGACGGTACCGCCACCAAGGCCGCCGATGGCTCCTGGGTCATTCCCTATACCGTTTCCGAGGACGGCACGGACC
>URTP01000113.1 GCA_900550835.1 uncultured Collinsella sp.
TATGCGGCAGGACGGCCCATTAGAAGGGATATGGTTTAAGAAGATGTAAATTTTTCTGTCTTTTATCCAACAAAATGTTGATTATTCAGGGACGAATATGGTAGAATAAAGTTAATTTATTCTACAGCATACGGAGGTGTTGACTATGCATGGCATGACCATTGACAGACGGGTAAAAAAGACCAAGAAGCAGCTGCGGCTGGCGCTGATGCATCTGATGACCCAGAAGAGCGCCAAGAGCATCTCGGTCCGGGAGCTGGCGGAGCAGGCGGATATCAACCGCAGCACCTTCTATATCCACTATAAGGACGTCAACGACCTGCTGCTGCATCTGGAGGATGAGATGGCGGAGCGTCTGTCAGAGCTCTGTCGGCGGCACGATCCCAAGGACTCCATGACTGGCGGCTACCCCTTCCTGACGGACCTCTACGCCTTCATTCAGGAGAACGCTGACCTGTGCAAGGTGCTGCTGGGGGGCTACGGTGACCGGGCCTATACAGAGCGCATCTGCCGCATCCTACGGGATGACTTCATCGAGGCGTATCTGTCCCTGCTATGTCCCGGCGACCGGGAGAAGATCCACTACTTCTGCGCCTTCATCGTGCCGGGAAATCTGATGCTGGCCCTGCGCTGGCTTCAGGACGGCACCAGAGAATCCCCGGAGGAAATAGCCCGCTTCGCCGGGCAGTTCATCAGCAGCGGTGTGCAGTCCTTTGCCGGAAGATAATCGAAATGAAACGGGCATCCCGTAATAACAAAAAAATGGCTCCTGACAGCTTGTCAGGAGCCATTTTTATATGTCTCTTCTTTGCCGCTTTACCGCACCAACCGCTGCCCCAGCAGCACCACCGTCACGCCCAACAGCAGGCTCAGCGCCGTATACAGCATCGCAAGGCCGGTCTTTCCGCTTTGCAGCAGACCTGCCGTCTCCACGGAAAAGGTAGAGAAGGTGGTGAAGCCGCCGCACACCCCCACCCGAAGGAACAGAAGCAGCTGCGGGTTCAGCTTGGCATACTTCCCCGCCAGCGCCCCGATCAGGCCCAGCGCAAAGGCACCTGCGATATTGATGCACAGGGTAATAGTCGGAAAGCCGCTGGCCGGTTTCAGGGGCAGCAGCCCCAGCAGATAGCGGCAGATGGAGCCGGCTGCGCCGCCCAAACCAACGAATACGCAGCTCAGCAGCCTAGCCTTAGCCCTTCAGGCTCTCCTCCACCGCCACGGCCACAGCCACGGTAGCACCGACCATGGGGTTGTTGCCCATGCCCAAAAAGCCCATCATTTCCACATGAGCGGGGACGGAGCTGGAACCGGCAAACTGGGCGTCGGAGTGCATCCGGCCCATGGTATCGGTCATGCCGTAGCTGGCGGGACCGGCGCCCATGTTGTCCGGGTGCAGGGTACGGCCAGTGCCGCCACCAGAAGCGACGGAGAAGTACTTCTTGCCAGCCTCGATGCGCTCCTTCTTGTAGGTGCCAGCGACGGGGTGCTGGAAGCGCGTGGGGTTGGTGGAGTTACCGGTGATCGAGATGTCGACGTTCTCGTGCCACATGATGGCAACGCCCTCGCGGACGTCGTCGGAGCCGTAGCAGTTAACGGCAGCGCGGGGACCATCGGAGTAGGGGATGGTCTCGACGACCTTGAGCTCGCCCGTGTAGTAGTCGAACTGGGTCTTCACATAGGTGAAGCCGTTGATGCGGGCGATGATCTGGGCGGCGTCCTTGCCCAGACCGTTAAGGATAACGCGCAGCGGCTTCTTGCGAGCCTTGTTGGCGTTCAGAGCCAGGCCGATAGCGCCCTCAGCGGCAGCGAAGGACTCATGGCCGGCCAGGAAGGCGAAGCACTCGGTGTCGTCGGAGAGCAGCATAGCGCCCAGGTTGCCGTGGCCCAGACCGACCTTGCGGTCCTCAGCGACGGAGCCGGGAACGGTGAAGGCCTGGATGCCCTCGCCGATGATGGCGGCAGCCTCAGAAGCGGTCTTGGCGCCACGCTTGACAGCGAGAGCGCAGCCGAGGGTGTAGGCCCACTCGGCGTTCTGGAAGGCGATGGACTGGGTGTTGTTGACGATCTCACGCGGGTTGAAGCCCTTGTCGGTGCAGATCTGCAGAGCTTCCTCGAGGGAGGCGATGCCGTTGTCGGCGAGGCACTTGTTGATCTTGTCAGCGCGGCGCTCGTAACCTTCGAACGTAACAGTCATAGTTATTTCCCTCCCTTTCTACTCGTGAACCGGGAACACGCTGGCGACGGAGTGAGTCTCCTCGTCGGTGCGCGGGTCGATGTACTTGGCAGCGTTCTCCCACTGACCATAGTGGCCCATAGCGCCAGCGATGGCCTCCTCGGGGGTCTTGCCGGCCTTGACGGCGTCGGTGAACTTGCCGAGGTTCAGGAACTCGAATGCGATGATCTCGTTCTTGTCGTTGAGAGCCATGCGGGTGACGTAGCCCTGAGCGAGCTCGAGGTAACGAGCGCCCTTGGCCTTGGTGCCGAACATGGTGCCGACCTGAGAGCGAAGGCCCTTGCCGAGGTCGTCGAGGGAGGCGCCCACGGGCAGGCCGCCCTCGGAGAACGCGGTCTGGCTGCGGCCGTAAACGATCTGCAGGAAGATCTCGCGCATAGCAACGTTGATGGCGTCGCAGACGAGGTCGGTGTTGAGGGCCTCGAGGATGGTCTTACCGGGAAGGATCTCGGAAGCCATGGCAGCAGAGTGGGTCATGCCCGAGCAGCCGATGGTCTCAACGAGGGCCTCCTCGATGATGCCGTCCTTGACGTTCAGCGTGAGCTTGCAGGCGCCCTGCTGAGGTGCGCACCAACCCACACCGTGCGTAAGACCGGAGATGTCGGAAATCTCCTTAGCCTGGACCCACTTGCCCTCCTCGGGGATGGGTGCGGGGCCGTGGTATGCACCCTTGGCAACGGGGCACATGTTCTCCACTTCCTGTGAGTACTGCATGCCTCTCCTCTCTATCGTGTTGGCGTCCCGTCTGGGGGTCGTGGCTGGCGATTGCCGGGCGACCCTTCGAAAGGGACATGACATGCAGCCCCTATAATACCGCGAAATGCACGGAATATTCGGCGAACGGCTCAGTTTTCGTAGCGAGAAGTCCGGAAGTTTTAATTGAAACGGTTTAACTATATGTTCTGTGGTCGCGAACTTCCGTAGAGGGGGTTCGTCTTGGGCAAGCTTTTGGTCAGCTCTTGTATGCGTTGCGGGGTCTGACCTGTTGCAACGGTGCCGTTCGCCGCCCGTTTACTGCCTTTGGCCGCGCGAGTGTATTGTTTTGCGTGAATGTTTTGATGGCACGCTTCAATCGTGCTGTATTGGATGGCAATCAGATCCCGGCGAAGGGAGCGCCATGCAGCGCGTTTGGAGAACGGTTACCGGCTTTTACCATGTTTGTGCCCGCGGTACGGGCAAGCAGCTCATCTTTGAGGGCGATGAAGACCGGTGGGAGTTTTTGGAGCTGATGCGCGAGTGCTGCCGCGAGGCGGGCGTGACGGTTATCGCCTGGTGCCTTATGGGCAATCACGTGGATCTGGTACTCTCGGATTATGAGGACACGATGAGCGCGGCGATGCAACGACTGCTTTTGACGTACGCTCGTCGGTTCAATAAACGCACGGGGCGCACGGGCCATCTGTTCCAGAACCGTTTTGACCGGCGCTCGCTCGATACCGACTGGCAGGTGATGGAGGCTATTCGCTCCGTACACGCCGATCCACAGGAGGCGGGCGTTGGCCTAATCGAGCGTTATCCCTGGAGCAGCTTTGCGGAGCATCTGCGCGCTTACGACAGTGATGCGGCAGATGCCACGAGGGGATTTTCCGATCCTTCTTGCATGCTTGAGCTTTTCGGTTCTGCCGAGGCCTTTGCTGCCTATTCGCTTTCGACGCCCGAGGGCGGCGAGCCAACGCTGGGCGATATGAAAGAGACGGAGTGGGAACGCCACGCCTTTGCCGACAAGTTGGCGAAGAGCCTCGGGGTTCCGCTCCACGGGGTTAAAGCCGCACCGCCGGCGCGGCGCGATACCGTTATTGTTGGATTACACGATGCCGGTTTCACGGTGCGCCAGATTGAGCGCTATACCGGGATTGGCAAAAGTACCGTCTCTCGTATTGTGCGTGCCCGCGCGCGGACGGCGATGCGGACTGGCGGAAACGTGATGTAGGGTCGCCTGTGCACCGCAGATGGGGTCGTCCATACGCCGCAACAAGCGTTCAAAAGCTTGGTGCGGTAACTGCACTTCTTAATATGCATAGAACAATCGCCATCTTGCATAAAATAAGGGCTCAGTCCGGGTTTGCCCGTGCCTACCCCCATCTGCGCCGTGCAAAAAACGGAGTTTTCAGCATCGCGGTACTGCCACTACCGTCGCAATTTTGCAACATACGGGCCCCCGAAACTATTTATGTCTGCCGATGCACTCCCGAAGCTCATGTTTGCGCCCCTGAGACCACGATGCTTGTTCTAAAACGCACTATATATGCGCCTGGAGACGTTGATTAACGCTTTCGATGCGTATACACACAGCTTGGCGTGCTGAATACTCGCAAAAATGCACGCCGCTCCCTATGGGACCCGTCTGCAGCAGGCGCGAAGCGAATCGGAGCCCAGCTGGATGGGGCATGGGACGATGCTAGGCGTGCTCGTGGCCCTGCCGCAGGCCTTTGGTGCTGTGGAAAACGCCCGTGTTCGCGTCTGGCTGTGTGGTAAATGACAGACGGGGTGCCGGACGCGCGGACTTTGTGCGTTCGCGCTCATTAGAAAAAACAGAGCCGCCCGTATCGGGCGGCTCGGCAATCAAAAACCTTGGATTCGGGGCATACGCTACTGGTTTGCTTGCCCCTCGAGCATGCCGTCGAGGGTGCGCCAGGCGAGCTCGGCGCATTTGACGCGGGCGGGCATGTGCGAGATGTCCTGGAGCTGGGCGGCCTCGTCCAGGTCTTCCAAGTCCTCCTCGGAGAGCTGCTCGCCGCGGATCATGGCGAGGAAGAGCTCTGCCAAGCGGCGAGCTTCCTCGACGGTCTCGCCGGTGATGAGGTCGGCCATGATGTCGGCGCTGGCCTGGCTAATGGCGCAGCCGTGGCCGGTAAAGGACGCCTCCTCGATCACGTTGTTCTCGACACGTAGCTGCAAGGTGAGCTCGTCTCCGCAGCTGGGGTTGATGCCGTCGTGCTCGTGCGTGGGGGCGTCCATCTCGTACTTGTAGTCGGGGTGCGAGTTGTGCTCCATAAACGTGGTGGAGGTGTACAGATTACCCATTGAACGTGCTCCAAACGTGATGCAGGCCGGCGATGAACTTGTCGATATCGGCCTTGTCGTTGTAGAAGGCCACGCTGGCGCGGCAGCAGGCAAGGTTCTCGACGCCCAGCCAGGTGAGCAGCGGCTGCGCACAGTGGTGGCCGGCGCGAATGCAGACGCCGTCCATGTCCATGATGCTCGCTACGTCGTGCGGGTGGATGCCCTTGACGTTAAAGCTCACGACGCCGTGGTGGTTGTCCCAATAGATGGAGCCGATGATCTGGACAAAGTCGAGCTGCATAAGCTCGCCCATCAGGTAGTGGACGAGTGCCTGCTCGCGTGCCTGGATGTTCTCGTAACCCACCGTGTTGACCAGGTAATCGAGTGCGGCGCCCGTGGCGAAGATGCCGGCGGCGTCCTGCGTGCCGGCCTCGAACTTCTCGGGGACGGGAGCCCAGACAGCGTTCTGCTCGGTGACCGAATCGATCATCTCGCCGCCGGTAAGCATGGGCGGCATGGCGTTGAGCAGGTCCATCTTGCCCCACAGCACGCCGATGCCCATGGGGCCCATGGCCTTGTGCGCACTAAAGGCAAAGAAGTCGGCGCCCAGGTCGGCCACATCGACCGGCATGTGCGGCAGCGACTGCGCGCCGTCGACGACCAGGTAGCCGCCGTACTTGTGCACGAGTTTGCCAAGGTTCTTGACCGGGTTCTCGACGCCCAGCACGTTGGAGACCTGTCCCACGGCCAGGATCTTGGTCTTGGGACCCACCTTGGCAAGAACCTCCTCGGTGGTGAGCTGGCCGGTCTTGGTGGGGTAGAGGTAGACGAGCTTGGCGCCGGTCTCGCGGCAGACCTGCTGCCACGGAATCAGATTGGAGTGGTGCTCCATGATGGTGATGACGACCTCGTCACCCGGTTCGAGCACTGTGGGCGCAAAGCTCTTGGCGACCAGGTTGAGCGATTCGCTCGTGTTGCGGGTGAAGACGACCTCGTTGGCCTGTGAGGCGCCGATGAGGTCAGCGATCTGCTGGCGGACCTTCGCGATGGCGTCGGTGGCCTCGACGGACAGCGAGTACAGGCCGCGCAGGGGGTTGGCGTTCATGCGCTGGTAGAAGTCGCGTTCGGCGTCGAGCACACGGGCAGGGCGCTGCGCGGTGGCGGCGCTGTCCAGATAGGCGACGTCCTGCTGCATCAGCAGGGGAAAGTCCTTTTTATAATCCACAAAATCAAAGCTCATCGGTGTGCGCCTCCATGAATTTGTGTGCTTCTCCCGCCAGTGCCTCCGGCAGCAGGTCAACTACGGCCTCAATGCGGGCGCGGGCCAGCAGGCCGGGGGCCTCCA
>URTP01000114.1 GCA_900550835.1 uncultured Collinsella sp.
GGCCGGCGCGCACGTGGCCATCGTGGAGCGCGAGCAGCATCTGGGCGGCATCCTGCGACAGTGTATTCACCCGGGCTTTGGACTGTCGCACTTTAAGCAGGAGCTCACCGGCCCCGAGTATGCACAGCGTTTTATCGACCAGGTGCGCGCGACCGACATTGCGCTGTTCTTGGACAGC
The DNA here is from genome assembly GCA_900550835.1 of uncultured Collinsella sp. GTDB lineage: Bacteria > Actinomycetota > Coriobacteriia > Coriobacteriales > Coriobacteriaceae > Collinsella. Next base: position 179 of record URTP01000114.1, read on the forward strand.
ATGGTGCTTGGAATTGATTCGGGCGCGTCCACGGAAGACGCCTCACTCCACACCGTCACGCTCATGAATCCCTCCGGTATGCTGCAGCTCACCGGGCGCGCGGTCGTCCTTGCCATGGGTTGCCGCGAGCGCACGCGCAGCGAGATCAAGATCCCCGGCAGCCGCCCCGCCGGCGTGTTTACGGCCGGCTTGGCGCAGCGATACATCAATATCGAGAACCTCAAACCCGGCTCGCGCGCCGTCATTTTGGGCTCGGGCGACATCGGGCTGATTATGGCGCGCCGCTGCACGCTCGAAGGGATTTCCGTCGAGGGCGTGTACGAGCTCATGCCGTACGCCAACGGACTGCGCCGCAACGTCAAGAACTGCCTAGACGACTTTGGCATTCCGCTGCACCTGTCCACCACCGTCACGCGCGTGATCGGGCACGACCGTGTGGAGGCCGTCGAGGTAAGCCAGGTCGACGAGCACCTGGCACCCATTCCGGGGACCGAGCGCATTGTTCCGTGCGACACGCTGCTGCTTTCGGTGGGATTGATTCCCGAGAACGAGCTTTCGGTTGCCGCAGGCGTGGAGCTTGACCCGCGCACGCGCGGCGCCGTGGTGGACCAGAGCTTGCAGACGGGCGTGCCGGGCATCTTTGCCTGTGGCAACGTGCTGCACGTGCACGACCTGGCCGACAACGTGACGACCGAGTCCGAGAGGGCTGGCGCAGCTGCAGCGGCGTACGCGTTGGAAACCGGCGCGGACGTCGTTCCAGACTGCGAGCTCACCGTCTCCCCTGCCGGCATTGCGGGATACGCGCTGCCGGGACGCATTACGGCTGTGGTGCTCACCAAACTCAACTTCCGTGTGCGCCGACCGGTCGACGCCGCCCGCGTGCGCATTCTGGCAGGCGGCGAGGAGCTGTTTGCGGGCAAGGTCCGCCCGTTTAAACCGAGCGTCATGGAAAGCTTCCCGCTGCCGGCAAAGGTGATTCAGCAGGCGTTCGACATGGGTGCCAGCGAGCTTATTCTGTCCGTTGATCCTGCTGAGGAGGCGTAAGGCCATGAGCACGAATGTGACCGAGACATTGCAGTTCAACTGCACGACCTGCCCATCCGAATGCCTTCTGACCGTAGAGGTGGAGCGCGACGCCAATGGCGCCGTGGTGGAAGTGCGCTCCGTGACCGGCAACAACTGCCCGCGCGGCGATAAGTTCGCACATCAGGAGCTCACCTGCCCCATGCGCGTGCTCACGACGACCGTGGCCGTCTCCGGCGGCGACAAAGCCCTGCTCCCCGTGCGCACGGCCGAAGCCATCCCGCTGGCACTCCACGCCCAAGCCATGGACCTCATCCGAGGTCTAGTCGTCAACACCCCCATCCGCATGGGCGACGTCGTGCTGAAGGACCTCCTCAACACCAATATCAACCTAATCGCTAGCATGGACATCGAGTAGCTAAATTGGGACGTGTCTCTTTTAGCTGCTTTTGCAAGGAGTGTCCCCCGGTGCCGTCATAAAAGGAACGTCCCTATGTGCCGGGCTTGGGATACCATGGTGGCAGCCTAGCGAAAGGACGATGTATGGCACATATCGATGACCAGCGTGTGGTGCGCGTGCTCGATGCGCTCGAGGCTCAGCACCCCGGCGCGCAGCTGCTCGTAAACGACCCGTGGTCGATTTATTACCTGACCGGCTTTTATGCCGATATGTTCGAGCGTTTTTGCGGCGTGCTGCTCGCGCGCGATGACGAGCCCGTGATCTTGGTCAATGCCCTGCATCAGCTGCCCGAGTACGACAATGCCCGCGTCGCCTACCACACCGATACCGATGTCGTGACCGACGCCATCGCGAGTGAGATCGACCCAGCCAAGCCGCTTGGCATCGACACTGTCATGCGTTCCGGCTTTTTGATGCCGCTCATGGAGCGCCACGCCGCAAGCGAGTTTTTCCTGGGTGACTTTGCCGTCACCGCCGCACGCACCCACAAGGATGCCACCGAGCAGGAGCTCATGCGTGCGTCCTCGACCGCTAACGACGCTGTAATGGCCGATGCTATTAAGCTTGTCCACGAGGGCGTGACGGAACGCGAGATTGCCGACCAGATGCTCGGCCTGTATCGCAAGCACGGCTGCGAGGGCTTTAGCTTTCCGCCCATCGTGAGCTTTGGCGCCAACGCCGGCGACCCGCATCACGAACCCGACGACACTGTGCTCAAGCGCGGCGACGTGGTGCTGTTCGACATTGGCGGACGCTGCAACTATTGCTCGGACATGACGCGCACGTTCTTTTGGGGCGAGCCGGACGAGGAGACGGCACGCATCTACGACATCGTGCGCCGCGCCAACGAGGCCGCCGAAGCGCTCATCGCACCGGGCGTGCGCATGTGCGACCTGGACCGCGCCGCACGCGATGTGATTGAAGACGCGGGCTACGGCGAATACTTTACGCATCGCCTGGGTCACTCGATCGGCCTGCAGGACCACGAGCCGGGCGACGTCTCGCTCGTCAACGAGCAGGTCGTAGAGCCGGGCATGACGTTCTCCATCGAACCGGGCATCTACCTCCCCGACCGCACCGGCGTCCGCATCGAGGACCTGGCCCTGGTGACCGAGAACGGCGTCGAGATTCTCAACGCCTACCCCCACGATCCGGTCCGCCTAGACTAGGCAATGTGTCAAAGGGAGAGCCCCTTTGACACATCTTGCAAACGCCGCGCCACGAAAACGGCCTATCTACTACGTTTAACCCGCATGAGTCGACCATGCGGGTCTTTTTTGAAAAATGGCGAGCCATCTACCTGCGGTTTTGATTTCGCAATTCTCTGTATGGTCGAGGGTTACCGGTCAAACGTAGTAAATAGGGCCATTTCGTGGCGAGCAAGTCAACTCGAGGCGCAGGGCAGCCAAAAAGCCCCGTCCCAAATTGACTGCTTTTGAGTTGCGGTGATATACGGACTGTTTGAGGCTTCTGGCTTGTAAAACAGTCCGTATTTCACCGCAACTGATGAGGGGATGGGTTAACGGAGCAGCCCCGCTACTTCGCCGGCTAGGGTGATGGTACCGGCTGCTACGAAGGGCTCGCCCGCGGCATCGAAGGCAGCGAGGGCCTCGGACACGCTCGGATACACGCCCGCGAGCTTGTCGGCGTCCACAAGTGCGGCAAGCTCCTCTGCCGACAGGGCGCGGTCGGAATCGGTCTGGGTCACAACCACGCGCGGGAAGGCCGGGATCAGTACGTCAACGATACCCGCCACGTCCTTGTCGGCCAGCGCAGCGCACAGCAGCGTGGGGCGATTCTCTACGCACGGATCGATCTCGTCCAGCGCGCTCACAAAGTTCTCGCAGCTCTGAGGGTTATGGCAGGCGTCGATCAGCTTGAGCGGATCAGTTCCCAGCACATCAAATCGGCCCGGCGTGGGGCAGCCCACAAGCGACACATCGAGCTTGTCATGATCGAGCTCGCGAGCCAGATACCCCTCGCAAAGCATAATCGCGCACGCAGCATTCTGCGGCTGATACGCCGGCTTGACCATGCTCGACGTATAAATCGCACGCGGCGTAGTGCAGCTAAACTCAACCGTATCGCCCACATGCGCCGGCACCTTGGTCGTGGCATGGTTCACCACCAGCGGCACGACGCCGCACTCGCGACAACGGGCATCCATCACGCGCTGAACGCTCGCCTCATGCGTGCCCTCGCCCAGTACAACCAGGCGTCCGGGCTTAATGACCGCAGCCTTCTCCCCCGCAATGGCCTCGAGCGTATCGCCCAAAATACGTGTGTGATCGAGCCCAATGCCCGTAATGGCAACGGCGACGGGATCGGTCGCGCTCGTGGCGTCCCAACGCCCGCCCATGCCAACCTCGAGCACGGCAACATCCACCGCGGCCTCGGCAAACACCACAAGTGCAGCAGCCGTCAAAAGGTCAAACGGCGTGATGGTATAGGCGCGCTCCCCCGCCGCCACACGACGGGCATTCACTCGATGCCCCGCCTCAACAGCGGCCGAAACGCCACGGGCGAATGCCTCATCGCTCACGACGCATCCATCGACTTCCATGCGCTCGGGATAGCGTACCAGCTGTGGCGACGTATACAGCGCGGTCTTGAGCCCCTCACCATGAAGAATGGCAGCCGAAAAACGCGTAGTCGAAGTCTTGCCATTGGTACCGGCGACCTGAATGCAATCGAAATACTCGTCCGGACGTCCCAGCTCATCAAGCATATCGACAACCGTCTCAAGCAGAGGCCCAGCATCCCCAGAAATCCGCCCCGTATCAGCAGCCAGCCCAACAGCCTCATCAAACGAAAGCAACTCAAACGAGAACGGCACAGAATACGACCCAGAACGCTTAGCCATAACCCAAGTCTCCAATTACAGAAAAAGAGGCCCACCAAAAAGAATGAGCTCCTCGCGTTGACAATATCAGCCATTATCCGCTTGCAGCAGAATCAAGGCCCCAACCCAGTGGCCCTAACAGGCAGCGGACGACCACGTAACCGCTATGGGAGCGGTTTGGGGCTTTGCTCGATACAAGTTCCGCACGAGCCGAAGGCCACTTAATGTGGCCTTCGTGCGAGCAGGACTGTCCGCAGTAGCGAGCAATGCCCCAAACCGCGTCCCCCAGTAACGCCTACGAGAAGTCAGCAACCTGCGAGGTCAGCGCCGCAAGGATCTCCTTGAGCTCAGCTGCACGGTCCCTCTTCTTCTGGACCACCGCAGGCGCGGCCTTGGCCACAAAGCCCTCGTTGGCCAGCGTCTTCTCGCAGCCGGCGAGCTCCTTCTGGGCCGCGGCGATCTCCTTCTCCAGGCGCGCCTTCTCGGCGGAAAGGTCAACCTTGCCCTCGAGCACCACAAAGACCTCGACGCCGCTGTCGACCACGGCGATGCTCGCTGCCGGCTTCTCGACGTCGGTACCCATAACCAGCGAGGCAGTGTTCGCCAGCGGCTCGATGGTCGAGCGCAGGCTCTCGAGCTTCTCGATATCCTCGGCACCGGCGCGCACGACCACGTCGAGCTCGGCCTTAGGGCTCAAGCGATAACGCGAGCGCGTGGCGCGGGCGGCGGAAACGACGGTGCGGCACAGCTCAAACGCGCGCTCGGCGTCCTCGTCAACATACTTGGCGTAGTCGGCGGGCTCCGGCCACTTGGCGATCATGAGCGCCTCGGCGCGGTCCACGTTGCCCTCGGCGTCCAGATCGAGCACGCTCGCCGGCATGTTGTCCCAGATCTCCTCGGTGACAAACGGCATGAGCGGGTGCATCAGGCGAATGGAGGTGTCGAGAACAAAGATCAGGTTGCGCTGCGCCTGCAGACGGCCCTCGCCCTTCAGACGGGCCTTGGTGACCTCGACGTACCAGTCGCAAACCTCGTTCCAGAAGAACTGCTGCACGCCGCGGGCCATGTCGCCAAAGGTGTAATTCTCAATACCCTCGGTGACCATCTTGACGGCCTTGGCCAGGCGGCTGAACATCCAGGCGTCGGCCGGCGTCTCAACGACGGGCTCGCCGGGCGTGTAGCCCTCCATATTCATGAGCAGGAAGCGGCTGGCGTTCCAGATCTTGGTCACAAACGACTTAGCCTGATCGGTGCGTGGGCTGTCGATGAGCTTCTTGGTCTTCTTGTCGATGTTCGCGTCGAACTTGACGTCCTGATTGTTGGTGCACAGCGTGAGCAGGTTGTAGCGCATGGCGTCGGCACCGTACATACCAATGAGGTCCATAGGGTCAACGCCGTTGCCCTTGGACTTGGACATTTTGCCGCCGTTCAGCAGCAGCCAGCCATGGCCAAACACCTTGGTGGGCAGGGGCAGATCCAGAGCCATCAGCATGGCAGGCCAGATGATGGTGTGGAAACGCAGAATCTCCTTGCCGACCATGTGGATGTCAGCGGGCCAGTACTTATCAAAGTCGTGGTAGGTATCGTTATCATAGCCCAGTGCGGTGATGTAGTTGGAAAGTGCATCGATCCACACATAGATGGTGTGCTTGGGGTCAAACGGAACCTGGATGCCCCAGGAAACGCTGGTACGGGATACACAGGTATCCTGCAGGCCCTGCTTGATGAAGGCGATCATCTCGTTTTTGCGGGTAGCGGGCTGGATGAAATCCGGGTGCTCGTCATAATATTTCAGCAGGCGATCAGCGTATTTGCTGGTCTTGAAGAAGTAGGCTTCCTCCTCTGCCTCATAGACAGGGCCGCCGCAGTCGGGGCACTTGCCGTCTTTCAGCTGGGCTTCAGTCCAGAAGCTTTCGCACGGCTTGCAGTACATGCCCTTATAGGTGCTCTTGTAGATATCACCCTGGTCATGCAGCTTGGTAAAGATCTTCTGCACACTCTTGACATGATAGTCATCGGTGGTACGGATAAAGCGGTCATAGCTGACGTCCATGGTCTTCCACAGGTCCTTGACGG
>URTP01000115.1 GCA_900550835.1 uncultured Collinsella sp.
CGTCACGCAGGTCACGCCGCGGCGCACCGCCTCGGTGCGCAACAGATAGCCGTCGCCACGCGAGCCCGGGCCGTACGGTGTGTTGATGATCACCGCGATCTTACCATCGGCAATGAGGTCGCCGATGTTGGGACGCTCGCCGTCGTGCGGGCCGCTGATCTTTTCCACGACCTCGCACGTCACGTTGCCGCCGCGCAGCACGCGCGCCGTACCTTCGGTGGAGCAGATATCAAAGCCCAGGTAGCGCAGGATGCGGGCGACCGAAAGGATATGGCGCTTGTCGCGGTCGCACACGCTGATGAATACCTTGCCGGCACTGGGGTCGGGCAGCTTGTAGTCGATCGCCAGCTGCGTCTTGGCGTATGCCTCGGGATAGCTCTTGGCGATACCCATGACCTCGCCCGTCGACTTCATCTCGGGCCCCAGGATAACGTCGGCGCCCGGGAAACGACCCCAGGGCATGACGGCTTCCTTCATGCAGAACCAATCGAGCTGACGCTCGTCGCTCGGCAGGCCCAAGCTCGCGATGGAATCGCCCGCCATGATACGTGCGGCACACTTGGCCAGCGGCACACCGGTGGCCTTGGAGATAAACGGCACGGTACGGCTTGCGCGCGGGTTGGCCTCGATCACGTAAACGGTCTCGCCCTTAATGGCGTACTGCACGTTGACCAGGCCGCGCACGCCCAGCGCCATCGCGATGCGGCGCGTAGTCTCGCGGAGCTTCGCCTGCAGGCTCTCGCTAAAGCTAAACGGCGGGATGCAGGTCGCGGAGTCGCCGGAGTGAATACCGGCCTCCTCGATATGCTCCAGAATGCCGCCAATGTAGACCTCCTCGCCGTCGCACAGGGCGTCGACGTCGGACTCGATCGCACCCTCCAAGAAGCGATCCAGATACACCGGGTAGTCGGGGCTAATGCGTGCAGCCTCGGCCATGTAATCGCGCAGATGCTCGGCATCGTAGGCGATCATCATGCCGCGGCCGCCCAGCACATAGCTCGGGCGCACCAGCAGCGGATAGCCGATGTGCGCGGCCAAGGCCTCGGCCTCCTCAAACGCGGCGGCCTGGCCCGCCGGCGGGGACATGATGCCCAGCTTGTCGAGCAGAGCGGCGAAGCGCTCGCGGTCCTCGGCAAAGTCGATGGCATCGGGCTTGGTGCCCATAATGTTCACGCCGCTCTCCTCGAGCATGCGCGCCAGCTTAAGCGGAGTCTGGCCGCCGAGCGTCACCACGACGCCGTCGGGGCGCTCGACATCGATAACGTCCATGACGTCCTCGTAGGTGAGCGGCTCAAAGTACAAGCGGTCCGAGGTGTCGTAGTCAGTCGAGACGGTCTCGGGGTTGCAGTTGACCATGATGGTCTCGAAGCCGCGAGCCGCCAGCGCGTAGCTCGCGTGCACGCAGCAGTAATCGAACTCGATGCCCTGGCCAATGCGGTTGGGGCCGGCGCCCAGGATCATCGCCTTGGGCTTGTCCGCCGGCGTGGTCTCGTCGGGAGCCACGCACTTCTTGGCATCCGGGCTCGTGCGGTAGATGTTCTCGTACGTCTTGTAGTGGTACTCCGTGGCGCTCGAGAACTCGGCCGCGCAGGTATCGACCGTCTTCATGCTGGGAACCACGCCCAGGCCCTTGCGGTAAGCGCGCACAAAGCGCTCATCGGAGCCGGTCAGCGCGGCAATCTCGGCGTCGCTCGTGCCGTACTGCTTGAGCAGGCGCATCGCGTCGGCGTCGATATCCTCCACGCGCAGGCCGCGGATGCTCTCCTGGACCTGCACCATGTCGTTGATACGGTTGAGGTACCACGGATCGATACCGCAGATGGCATGGATGCGGGCGATGTCCCAGCCACGGCGCAGGGCCTCGACCACAAAGAAGATGCGGTGCTCGGTCGGGGTTGCCACGGCCTGAGCGAGCTCGTCGTCGCTCAGCTTGTCGGCACCCTCCTTGCCACCGGCGCAAATGCCCTGATGTCCGTCCTCCAGCGAGCGCATGGCCTTGCCAAAGGCCTCCTCAAAGGTGCGGCCGATCGCCATGATCTCGCCCACGGCCTTCATGCGCGTGGTGAGCGTGGGGTCGGTACCCTTGAACTTCTCGAAGGCAAAGCGCGGCACCTTGACCACGCAGTAGTCAATCGTGGGCTCAAAGCAGGCGGGCGTTGCCTTGGTGATGTCGTTGACGATTTCGTCGAGCGTATAGCCAACGGCCAGGCGCGCGGCGGCCTTGGCGATGGGGAAACCCGTGGCCTTGGAGGCCAGTGCGGACGAGCGGCTCACGCGCGGGTTCATCTCGATGACGATCAGACGGCCGGTCTGGGGGTTCACGGCAAACTGCACGTTGGAGCCGCCGGTCTCGACGCCGATCTTTTCCAAGATGGCGAGCGAGGCGACACGCATGCGCTGATACTCAAGGTCGGAGAGGGTCTGCGCCGGTGCCACCGTGATGGAGTCGCCGGTATGCACGCCCATGGGATCGAGGTTCTCGATGGAGCACACGATGATGCCGTTGCCGGCGTGGTCGCGCATGACCTCCATCTCGTACTCTTTCCAGCCCTCGATGGACTCCTCGACCAGCACCTCGTGGGCAGGCGAAAGCTCGAGGCCCTGGCTCACGATAGAGACGAGCTCCTCATGGGTATGCGCGATGCCACCGCCGGCACCGCCGAGGGTAAAGCTCGGACGCAGCACGCAGGGATAGCCCACGCGCTCGGCGATGGCCTCGGCGTCAGCCACGCTATAGGCGTAGCCCGAGCGCGCGACCTCCAGGCCGATCTCGGCCATGGCCTCGTTAAAGAGCTTGCGGTCCTCGCCGCGCTCGATGGCGGCCAGGTCGCAACCGATCATCTCGACGCCGTACTTGTCGAGCGTGCCGTCCTTTGCCAGCTCGACGGCGGCGTTCAGACCGGTCTGGCCGCCCAGCGTGGGCAGCAGCGCGTCCGGGTGCTCTTTCTTGATCACGCGCTCGATAAACTCGGCGGTGATAGGCTCAACATAGGTGCGGTCAGCCAAGCCCGGGTCGGTCATGATGGTCGCCGGATTGGAGTTGACCAGGATGACCTCAAAGCCATCCTCCTTGAGCACCTTGCAGGCCTGGGCGCCGGAGTAGTCGAACTCGCAGGCCTGACCGATAACGATGGGGCCCGAACCAATAACGAGGATGCGCTTGATGTCAGTACGTTTAGGCATGTTAGTTCTCCTCGGTCGCAGCGTTCTCGGACTCGGCGAAATTCCAGCCGGCGAGGCGGTCCTTCGCGGTGTCGATGTCCAGGTAGTTCTCCTCGCCGTCCATGAGTCGCGTAAAGGCGGTAAAGAGATAGTGGGCATCGGTGGGGCCGGGCGAAGCCTCGGGGTGGTATTGGACCGAGAAGCACGGGGCGTCGAGCAGCTGGATGCCCTCGGCGGTGCCGTCGTTGAGGTTCACATGTGTCAGGCGAATGCGGCCAAAGCGCTCGTTCATCACGACCGGCGCGATACCGCGGCGCACCCAGGCGCGCAGGTCGCCATCGGCCGCATGCTCGGTTTCGCCGCCGGAAAGCTCCGGAATCAGTTTGCCCAGACTGGGGAACAGCAGGCCAAAGCCGTGGTTTTGCGCGGTGATCTCCACGCGACGGCTCACCAGATTCATAACCGGCTGGTTACCGCCACGGTGACCGAATTTAAGCTTTTCCATTTGGGCGCCGCAGGCCAAGCTGATCATCTGGTGACCTAGGCAAATACCAAAGACCGGCACCTTGCCGATCAGCTGCTGCACCTGCTCGTAGGTCTCCACCACGGCGTCGGGGTCGCCGGGGCCGTTGGACAAAAAGACGCCATCGGGATTCATCTCGAGCACCTGCTGGGCGGGAGTATCCCACGGCACGACGGTAAGGTCGCAGCCGGCGCGGACCAGCCCCTCCAGAATGCCGCGCTTCACACCGCAGTCGTAGGCGACCACTTTGTGACGGGCAGGAGCGGCAACCGCAAGCGCAAAGTCATGCGTGGCAGGCAGGTCGGCGGCCACAAACTCGTGAGGCGCGGGGCAACTTACGGTCTTGACCAGGTTCTCGCCTACCAGCGTGGGCGCTGCGGCCAGACGCTCGGCAAGCTCGTCGACGTCGAAGATCTCGGTCGAGATAATGCCCATTTTGGAACCATTGTCGCGCAGATGGCGCACCAGAGCGCGGGTGTCGACGCCCTCGATAGCGACGATGCCGTGGGCGCGCAGGTACTCCGGCACGCTGACGGCCGAGCGCCAGTTAGAAGGCGTGGCGCACATGTCGCGAACGATCATGCCGCGCATAGCCGGAGCGCTCGCAGGGCGCACGGCGTCGCCGGGGAAGGCCGACTGGACGTCGGTCTCGTCGATACCGTAGTTGCCGATCTGCGGATAGGTCATGGTTACGATTTGGCCGGCATAACTCGGGTCGGTCATAACCTCAAAGTAGCCCTCGAGCGAGGTGTTGAAGCAGACTTCGCCGGTCGCGGTGCCCTCGGCGCCGCATGCGCGTCCATAAAAAATGGTCCCATCCTCAAGATACAGGGTGCAGGGACCGCAAGCGCCCTTGCTGGTTTTGGCCAGCATACGCTGGCACAGCTCGCTGGGCGCGATGGTGCGGGCGGCAGCGCCCGCAATATGGTTGTTCGCCATAGTTCTCCTTCCCGGTCTCACAGGACCGGCTTAAAGGTGTGCAGTTAGGCCTCGCGGTATTGTAACCGCAAGCATGCCTCATGGCGTTAATTTCATCGAAATGTTTACGAAATGATAATTATGACTTTCTATGCATAATGATTTTTTAATCCCCGTCCCAGAAAAATCATCCCGCGGGGCTTGTGGCTCACGCGGGATGATGGCGTCTTACTTTTTCTTGTCCTGTTCCAGCAGATCGGACGGTGAGCGATCGGGCTTGCCGCCGCGGAAAATCTCGCGGCCATGCAGACGATGCTCCAGGTCACGTTCGGCCTTTTCCTCGTCAATCTTGGTCTGGCTCACCACCGGGTCCTCGATCAGCGACGAAACCGAGTTCACCTGTTTTTGAATGCGCTCGGCAATGGTGTCGTCCATGCTTACGATGCGCATCTTCCAGTCGATGCTCGTGGCGTTGGATGAGCTCTTGGTCCACACAAACGTCAAAATGGCGCTCTGATGACCCCGCGCGGGGAACATGCCAAAAAAGGAATCGTGCTGAATGTTGCTATCCTCGTCGATATAGGCGTGAACGTTATACACCACGCGGTCAATCTTGTCGTTGAGCAGGGCGTTGGTCGCAAGCGCCGCGGCCTGGATCTGCCCGTTGGACAGCAGCTCGAGCTCATTGGCAGACGACGTGTCCAACACCGTCACCTCAACCGTGCCCGTACGCTCATCGGCCTCGTCGACAGAAAAATCGAGCGGGAACTGCGTAAAGCCGTTGCCCCATTCGAGTCCACCCTTGAGCGCGGTCGAGACGGTATCCACCGAAACGCTCTCGGACAGGTTGGCGGTATTCAGACGGCGCATCACGCCGTAGCCGATCTGCATGCCCACGATCAGCACCAAAATACCAATGACTACGGCCATCGCGGTCTTCGTAATGGTATGGCTCACCTGCGAGCCCGAAGGATCGTCCTCGGACAGCGGGTCGATATGTTTTGCCTGGCTCGCGCGGTCCTCGCTGCGCAGCTGCGCTAGCGCCGCTTTGTCACCGCGCTTGGCCGCAGCCTCCTTCTCACGCATGCGCTCGGTTCGCTTTTTGGCAAGCGTGGGATCCAAGACGCCGGATGCATCGATTTCGGAGAATAACTCCGTCACTTCTTCCGGAGTCAAAGGGTTCTTGTCAGCCATAAACTTCCTGTCATATCAATCAGTCGAGCTCGTGCGCACGCGCACCTTCGAACTGCATTCGATAGTAACGGGCATAGGTGCCGCCACGGGCGAGAAGCTCCTCGTGCGTGCCACGCTCCACAACGCGACCATGCTCAACGGTCGCAATCTCATCGGCATGTTTAATGGTCGAAAGACGGTGGGCGATGATGATTGTGGTACGGCCGCGTGCCAGCTCCTCGAGTGACTCCTGCACCGCCTCCTCGCTCTCGTTATCCAAAGCACTCGTCGCCTCGTCCAAGATCAAGATTTTGGGATTCTTGAGAAACACGCGCGCGATGGCGACGCGTTGCTTCTGTCCGCCCGAAAGACGGCTGCCGCGCTCGCCCACCACGGTGTCATAGCCCTGCGCAAGCGACTCGATAAAGGCATCGATGTTGGCGCGACGGGCGGCTCCGGCGATCTCTTCTGCCGTGGCGCCCGGCTTGCCGTAGGCGATGTTCTCGCCGATTGTTCCGTCAAACAGGTAGACATCCTGCTGCACCAGGCCGATAGCGCGGCGCAGGCTCTGCTGCGTCACATCGCGTACATCCTGACCGTCGACCCGAAGGCCTCCGTCCCGCACGCGGCGTCGCTGCGTCAGGGTTCCCCC
>URTP01000116.1 GCA_900550835.1 uncultured Collinsella sp.
CGCGGCGATGCGTTGGCGGCGGTGGTGACGGCGTTGCTGCTCATCTGCGTCATCGTCATCAATCTTCAACTTGTTTAGGCGCGATTCGAGCGCACGAAAGGGGTCCCTATGACCGACAACGACCGCACGGCTCAGCTTGAGCGCGCCTGTTCGTATCTCAGACGCATTCCGGCGTGGTATCTAGCCACGACCGATGTGGCCGACGGGCATCAGCCCCGCGTGAGGCCGTTTTCGTTTGCCATGGTCGATGACGGCAAGCTGTGGTTTTGCACCTCGCGCGATAAGGACGTGTGGACCGAGCTCAGCGCGAACCCCAAGTTTGAGGTTTCGGGTTGGAAACCGGGGGAGTGTTGGATTGTGCTGACTGGCGAGGCCGCACTTGAGGACGACGCAGTTGCGAGCGACAAGGTGCGTCAAGCGGGTTTTAAGCACATGGTGGGCATCGGCGAGGAACACGAGAGTGCCAACGACGGCCGCCTTGCTTTCTTTTCGGTCCGCAACATTGCCGCGCGCTTCTGTGATATCGACGGCAGCGAGGAGCGCCTGGAGCTCTAGCTCACACCAACCAGGCTCTCAAACTGGCTAGTACAGGAGGAAACGTGGACGGATTGAATACGGTTTTGGAGTATCTGACGTCGGTGCCGGCGTGGTACTTGGCGACGAGCGTAGACGGGCAGCCACATGTACGTCCATTTTCGTTTGCTCAGATTCAGGACGGCAAGCTGTGGTTTGTGACGGCGCGCACCAAAGACGTGTGGCAAGAGCTGCTGCAAAATCAGCGCTTTGAGGCCACGAGTTGGTGGCCGGGCCATGGCTGGCTCATCTTGCGCGGGCGCGCCGGCTTGGATGACCGGGCTTTAGACGAAATGCGCGAAGCCGGGTGGAAGCATCTAGAGCGCCTGGGCGAGCACTATGAGGGGCCTAACGACCCCACGCTCGTCTTCTTTAGCGTCGAGGATCCCGAGGCTTTTATCTGCAATCACGACGAATGGGTGCCGCTCGAGCTCTAGCCAGCTGGCTCATCCTAACAACTTGGTTTTCGCATGGGCGGGCCCCGTATTGCCCGGCGCCGTTAGGAGCGCCGGTCAATACGGGGCCCGCTCCATTTGTCAATTCCTTCAAGCGAATGTGTCGGGAATGTTTCAATGCATGAATATGCAAGCCATTTACGTATTCATGCATCTTTTGGTGCTAAAGTTTCAACCCACTTCATAATGACCGCTGCGAAATGCGCATCGGTGCATAAATCGCAGACAAGGAGTCTGATATGTCTTTGAAGGTTGGAATCGTCGGCGCGGCTGGATATGCCGGAGCCGAGCTCATTCGCCTCGTCCTCGGTCACCCCGAGTTTGAACTTGCTGCCATTACGTCCAACGCCGATGCCGGCCAGCCGTTGTCTGCGGTGTACCCGAGCTTCACCGGCATAAGCGATCTTGTCTTCACGACGCATGATGCCCCCGAGCTCAAGAACTGCGACGCGGTCTTTTTGGCCGTGCCGCACACGGCTGCCATGGCACAGGTGCCCGCGCTGCTTGCATCGGGCGTCTCCTGCATTGATCTCTCGGCCGACTACCGCCTGAACGACGCATCTGTCTTTGAGGCTTGGTATGCCGCCGAGCACACGAGCCCCGAGCTGCTCAAGACCCGTGCCTTCGGTCTGCCCGAGCTGTTCTGCCAGGACTTGGAGACCGCCGCATCCGACCATGCCGACGGCAAACCCGTGCTGGTCGCCTGCGCCGGTTGCTATCCCACCGCAACGAGCCTTGCCGCCGCGCCCGCCGTGCGCGCGGGCTGGGTGGCCGAGAACGGTCCTGTGATTGTCGATGCCATTAGCGGCGTGACGGGCGCCGGTAAGTCCTGCAACGCCCGCACCCATTTTTGCAGCGCCGACGAGAACTTGGAGGCCTACGGCGTGGGCAAGCATCGCCACACGCCCGAGATTGAGCAAATCCTTGGTCTGACCGATCGCGTCGTCTTTACCCCGCACCTGGCACCGCTCAAGCGCGGCCTGCTCTCCACGGTGACGCTGCCGCTTACGCCGCAGGCTCTCGACACGCTGGCTCTTGAGGATGTCGTCGACCATTACAAGCAGTTCTACGCCGGTCGCACCTTCGTACGCGTACTCGATGCCGGTCAGCAGCCCAAGACGGCTTCGATCGTCGGCACCAACGCTGCCCAGATTGGCCTCGCGCTCAACAAGCGCGCGGGCATGCTGGTGGCGACGGGCGCCATCGACAATCTGTGCAAGGGCGCTGCGGGCCAAGCGGTCCAGTGCGCCAATATCGTCTTTGGCTTTGACGAGCGACGAGGCTTGCCCACAGTGGCGTGCCCGGTGTAGCACATTCGATTGTTAACGATTTGGTAGTCGGGCATCGAGTGGGGCGCCACTCTTGAGCTGGTCTCATGATCACGACTGGCATGGCGCACCAACCGATGTCCGTTTTTTTGTTTGACATAAGGAGTCATAAAGACGATGAATACCGAGCTGTTTGATATCAAGATTCGCGCCGTCGAGGGTGGCGTTACGGCTGCGGCTGGTTTTAAAGCCGCAGGCATCCACGCTGGGTTCCGCAAGAATCCCGAGCGCCTGGATTACGCGCTCGTCGTGCCCGATAAACCCTGTCCCGGTGCCGGCGTGTTTACCGCCAATCGCTTTTGCGCGGCGCCCGTGCAGGTGAGCCGTGCCAACCTGGGCGGTACCGACAAGGGCTACGGTATCATCGCCGGCGTTTCGGTCAACTCTGGCAATGCCAACGCCGCCACGGGTGAGACCGGCCTTGCATGCGCGCGCGAGACGTGCAGCATCGCATCGCAGGTCATCGGCTGCGAGCCCCAGCAGATTCTGGTTGCCTCCACGGGTGTGATTGGCCAGATTCTGCCGATCGACACGTTTGAGACCGCCATTCCTGCTGCCTACGAGGCACTCTCCGCCCACGGTGGCGCCGATGCCGCTCGCGCCATCATGACGACCGACACGCACTCCAAGGAGTACGCCGTATCCTACGTCAGTGAGGCTGCGGGTCATGCGGACAATGTCTATACGGTAGGCGGAATGTGCAAGGGCTCGGGCATGATCATGCCCAACATGGCCACCATGATCGCAGTTATCACCACCGATGCCCCCGTCGAGCCTGCGGCGCTTCATGCCCTGCTGCTCTCGACCGTCAAGCAGACCTTTAACAAGGTAACGGTCGATTCCGACACCTCGACCAACGACACCTGCATCATGCTTGCCTCCGGCGTCGCTGCCGCAGATGCCGAGCCTATCGTCGAGGGCTCCGATGCCTTTGACGAGTTGGCATTTGCCGTGCACGAGGTGTGCGAGAGCCTGGCGCGCAATATCGCCGCCGATGGTGAGGGCGCATCTAAGCTTGTTACGGTCAACGTTACCGGCGCCGTGAACGACGAGGAGGCCGATATCGCCGCCCGTGCCGTTGCCAACTCGCCGCTCGTTAAGACCTGCATCGCCGGCCACGACTGCAACTGGGGCCGCGTTGCCATGGCGCTTGGCAAGTGCGGCGTGAAGTTTAATCAGGAAGACGTTTCCATCGACATGATGGGCATGCCCGTCTGCCGTGACGGCCTGACCGTTCCCTTTGACGAGGACGAGGCTCTGCGACGTTTTGAGGCGCCCGAGATCGTGATCTCGGCCGACCTGGGCGCGGGCGACGCGGCGACCACCGTGTGGACTTGTGACCTCACGCACGAGTACATCTCCATTAACGGCGACTACCGTTCCTAGATTCCAGGCACGCTGCGCATCTTGCCGCGATTGCGGACAGCGGAGCACGGCGCGATAACGATACGAAAGACGAGGCAGATTATGAAATTCGCACGCGATTGTCGTTCGAACGAATCCAACGAAGCAACCGCGCAGCTGCTGTTCGAAGCGCTGCCGTGGATTAAGAACCTGACCGGTAAGACGGTTGTTATCAAATATGGCGGAGCCGCCATGGTTGATGAGCAGCTGCGCCGCGACGTGATGAGCGACATCGTGCTGCTCAAGATCATCGGCATGCGCCCCGTCATCGTGCATGGCGGCGGCAAGGCTATCAACGAGGCGCTGAGCCATTACGATATTCCCGTCGAGTTTAAGAACGGCCAGCGCGCGACCACGCCGGCGACTATGGATATCGTGCGCGAGGTGCTGGGCGGCAAGGTTAACCAGGAGCTGGTTGCCGCCATCAACCACCACGGCAACCTGGCCGTGGGCGTGTCGGGCAGCGATGCGGGCACGCTCATCGCCGAGCCGCTCGACCCCGAGCTCGGTCGCGTGGGCAAAGTGACGCACGTTAACACCGACTATATCGAGCGCTTACTCGATAGCGAGTACATCCCCGTTATCGCTACCGTCGCGGCGGGGGAGGACGGCGGTTTCTTCAACATCAACGCCGATACCGCCGCCGGTGCCGTTGCGGCAGCGCTCCACGCGCACAAGGCGATCTTTTTGACCGACGTCGACGGCCTGTACAAGGACTTTAGCGATAAAGACTCACTCATCTCCAACCTAACACTCGACGAGGTTAACGAAATGCTCTACGGCGGCGAGGTCGATAAGGGCATGATTCCCAAGCTGCGCGCGGCCGTCGATGCGCTTGCCGGCGGCGTATTTCGCGCTCACATCATCAACGGCACCACGCCGCATTCGCTGCTGCTGGAGCTGCTGACCGATGCCGGCGTCGGCACCGTGATCCATTCCACCGAGACGGCTTACGAGTTCGATACGCATCCGCATCCGCTTTCGACGTTTGCTGCGCGTCTGACCGAGAACCTCGACGAGGTCGAGAAGCTTCAGACGGTCTAACTGACCCGCAGCCGCCCCATTTCTGCACCCATAGGCCTGCGCCGTCCGGCGCTCAACGAAAGGCATCCCATGTCACTTGCAGCTCAGCAATCGCTTGAATCCCATTACGTTATGCATACCTTTGGCCGCTCTCCGGTCGAGTTTGTCGAGGGTCACGGCATGAAGCTCACCGGCGACGATGGTCGTGAGTACCTCGACTTTCTTGCCGGCATCGGCGTGTGCAGCCTAGGTCATGGCGACCCGGCTGTGCTCTCGGCGCTCGAGGCACAGACCAAAAAGCTCATGCATGTCTCCAATTACTTCTACATCGAGCAGCGTGGACAGGTCGCGGCGCTGCTGTCCAAGCTTGCCAACGACGACTTAGATGGTGCACGCGTGCTTGCCGATGCCATTGCCGCCGGCGATGAGACCACGGCAGCTGCTCTTGGTGCCCCGGCTGCGGATGAGCAGGTTTGGGAGACCTTCTTTGCCAACTCCGGCGCCGAGGCCAACGAGGGCTCGATGAAGCTCGCGCGCCTGTACGCCAAGCGTGCCGGTAACGGCGGCAACACTATCGTGTGCATGCGCGGCGGCTTCCACGGCCGTACGCTCGAGACCATTGCCGCCACCATGCAGGATTGGCTGCAGGATAGTTTCCGCCCGCTGCCGGGTGGCTTTGTGGCCTGTACGCCCAACGATATCAATGAACTGCGTGCGATCTTTAAGCAGCTGGGGAGCGAAATATGTGCCGTGATGCTCGAGCCGATCCAGGGGGAGAGCGGTGTGCACCCCATGACCGAGGAGTTTATGGCGGCAGCGCGCGACCTGGCACACGAAGTGGGCACCGTGCTTATAGCCGACGAGGTCCAGTGCGGCATCTTCCGCTCCGGCAAGCCGTTTGCATTCCAAACCTATGGCGTGGAACCCGACATCATGAGCCTTGCCAAGGGCATTGCCGATGGCGTGCCCATGGGTGCCGTCGTAGCAAAGAAGGAGATTGCCGACGTGTTTAAGCCGGGCGACCACGGCTCGACCTTTGGCGGTAGCTGCTTGGCTGTCGCGGCGGGCGCCGCGACGCTCCCGCCGTCCGCAGACGGCGAATCCCCCGCTGAGGTTCAGCGGAAAACTCCCCGCCCGTCAGGGGCGAACACGCTAACGCAGTTCGCACACCCCGGCTTTCCGGTGCAGAAAAGGAGCCGCCCGTCAGGGGCGAACCCGCCTGCGGCAGTTCGTGTACCCCGCTCAGCCGGTGCAGAAAAATCCGTGCCGAATTGATAAATCAAATTCATCTAATTAAAGCATATCCTAAAAAAACAGCATTGTCAACGCAATAAAAATTACAAAATGTAAACAATTTGTATATGTCAGCGCACTTTGTGGGAATTTGTGCAATAAGGATTGACAACTATCTTCTACTATTGTAGAATATAAGCAATAAAAGGTGTTTTACATTTGTAGAATAAAAGGAGGGTTAGACTATGCGAAACGACAAGCGATTGCCCGATGCGGAGCTGGAGGTCATGCAGACAATCTGGTCTCTGGGCACACAGGTCACGGCGGGC
>URTP01000117.1 GCA_900550835.1 uncultured Collinsella sp.
CCGAAGACGACCTGCTCGGACTGGACGCCGACGCACTTGTAGACACCCTCGCCCCAGACCTCGTCATAGATCTTCTGGAGCGTGTCGACGGCCAGCTGGTCGTTCTCGTCGCCGTACTGCGGGACGATGACGCCGTGGTTGGTGACCAGGTAGTTCATGTAGGACGCGATCAGCGGCTCGTCGGGGACGCGCGGCTCGGCGTTCTCGTCGGCGTCGATGGTGTCGCAGGAGGCCTGGTCCATGAACAGCGGGTTCACGGGCATGCAGAGCTTGTAGACCTTCATCTTGCGGCCCTTGGCGTCAACGGCGTTGGAGAGGGTCTCGTAGGCAGCGTGGCACTGCTCGTAGAACGGATACTCGGGATCGTCGGTCCAGATGCAGGCCATGACGCCCGGAGCGATGAACGTGGCAACGTCATCGATGTGGCCGTTGGTCTCCTCGGGGTCGATGCCCTCCTTGACCCAGATGACCTTCTCAACACCCAGGTAATCCTTGAGGTGCTCGTCCATGTAGGCGCGAAGCTCCTCGCTCCAGGGCTCAAACTTCTTGTGGAACTTGGGCCAGATGGACTCGGGATCCTCTTCCTCCTCCAGAACCGCAGAGCAGGTGCGGCCCGGGGAAAGCAGGCACTGGTCGGTCACGACAAGGGTGCCCTCGCCGTCGACGGTGATGGAGCCGCCCTCGAGGATCATGTCATCGGGACGATAGCGACGGCAGCCGGAGAGCTCAGCCATCTTGAGGGCGATCTGCTCGTCCTTGTCCCACGGGAAGTACAGGCCGTCGACGAGGCCGCCGTAGGCGTTGAAGTGCCAGTGGTTGGCGCGCTTCTCGCCCTTGCCGTTGATGACGTAGGTGGCGGCGGTGTCGCGGAACCAGGCGTCGTCGGTGGTCATCTCGATAACGGTGACGTTCTCGTCGTTCTCGAAGACGGCCTTGCAGTTGGCATAGTCGACCTGGTTGGCGCACATATAGACCGGGGTGAACTCGGAGATGGCGCGGGCGATGGCGGCATACTGCTTCTGAGCAGGCTTGGCGCCGTGGGCCCAGGTGTCGGTGCGGTGGGGCCAGCCCATCCACACGCGATCCTGCGGGGCGAACTCGGCGGGCATAAAGAAGCCGTCGGCCTTGGGGGTGGACTCGGACTCGGTGATCGTACGCATAAGATTTCCTCCAAATCGAACGATCGTTTGCCGCGGGCGGATTACCCGCAGCCTAAAACCAAGAGATGGTAGGCGCCCGTTCCCCGGCAAAGGTCGGGGCGCCCGGCGCCGGTTTTCACGGAATCGCACCGGCAAGCGACGACGTAACCCGGTGCGCGGAGACAAAACGCACGAAGGATACGAAAGAGAGAGGTTGGGGCGGGCGGTGGTTACCGGAGCTATCGCTCGCACCCGCCCCAGGAAATAGTGAGCAAATTTGTCGCTTTGGGCACGCCCTCGAAGAGGCTAGAGTGCCTGGAGTCGGGAGCGACAAGCCCGACGAAGCGTACTTTGGTACGCGAGGAGGGTGGGAGCCCCGAATCCGGGTGCTTTAGTTCTCCTCGGCCTCGGCAGCCTCCTCAGCCAGGCGCTGAGCAGCCAGCTCGGGGGTGAGACCCTTGTACTCGGTCTCGCGGCCCTTGGCGCTGACGACGCGGACGATCTCGCCGATGAGCACAAGCACGATGAAGATAACGATCATCGGGACCTTGTCGCCAATTTCATCGACGGAGAACGGAACCAGCGTTGCAACGATGGCCAGGATCAGCTCGATGCAGGGGATGGCCAGCATAACCTTCATCATGGCGCCCTTAAACGGGAACGTGAAGATGCGCTCACGGTTCGGGTCGTTCTTACGAAGGTTGAGGAACGCCGGGAACATCGGGATGTAGGTGAGCAGCAGGAAAACGACGGAGGTGCCAAAGAGCATCCAGAAAACACCATTGGAGATGGCGTCGATAGGAACAAGCTGCAGGCACAGCACCAGGGAGGCAACGATGGCGTTGACCAGGTTGGCACCGTTGGGCATATCATCGTCAGAGATCATCGAGGCGAAGACCTTGGGCATGTTGCCGTGCTCGGCAGCGTAGCGAGCAACGGAGTTAACGCCGAAGGACCAAGCGGCCATGTTGGCGAACAGGGTGATCAGGAAGGCGATGCAGATGACCTTAAAGATCATGGAGTCGCCCACCATGGTCTGGACTGCATAAATCATGCCGTAGTCGGGGTCGATGGAATCGGCCGGCACAGCAGCGCCGATGCCAAAGCCAGCGAACAGGTAGATCACGGCGATGGACAGGCCACCGACGATGATAGCCTTGGGGATATCGCGAGCGGGATCGGCCATGTCGTCGGTCATGGTGCAGATGACCTCGAAGCCCATAAAGTTAAAGATGATGATCGACAGGTAGCCGAGAGCGTTGGTGTTGGTGAGCTCGGGCAGGAAGGTGGCAGCGGACATGTCGTTCGCAAAACCGTTCTCCATGGCATACCAAATGCCCAAAGCGCCAACGATAACGGCGACGGCGACCTTGATGATGGCGCCACCGTTAAGGACCCACTCGGAGTCGGCCGCCTTGGAGCGGCCCATGAGGTAGACGATCCACACAAAGGCAAGATCGATACCCATCTTGGCGATCAAGTTGAACTCGACGCCAAAGACCATGCCCAAAATGTCGGGGAACATCGTAGCCAGCGAGGCGATCCACAGCGGGTAGTTGACCCAGTAGTAGTACGAGATGCGGGCGCCCCATTTGTCGCCCAGGCCATCGCGTACCCAGTCGTAAATGCCGCCCTCGCCGTCATAGGTGGTACCGAGCTCGGCGACAACCATGCCGTAGGGAAGCAGGAAGGTCAGGATCAGGAAGATCCACCAGAAGAACTGCTGGTTGCCAATGGCAGCAGCAGGAGCGGCGGCCTCGCAAACGAAGACGACGCAGATGATGGTCGAAATGACCGTCAAGAAGGAAAGCTTTTTCTTTCCGTCGCTCATGATGAGCTCCTTCGCTCAGTCTTGGACAGATCCGAGGCCCAAGGTACTAAGGCAATTGCCTGAGCCTCGGTGAGCGGGCGACAGGAGACGAGCATCCGCCGCCCGCAAACGTGCGTTTAGCAGGCTTAAGGCTTAGAGCTGCTCGAGAGCCTCGAGAGCGGCGTGAAGCTCGGCCTTGGCGGAGTACTCGACACCCTCGTCGTTGAGCGGGGTGCGCTTGCCCAGGGCAGCGAGGAGAGCACGGATGGAGTGCTTGCGGTTCTCGGCCTCGACCCAGCACAGGGAGCGCTCGGGATCGTCCATAACCTCGTCGACGACTTCCTCGTTGCGAGTGGCCGGCAGGCAGTGCATGAACTTGGAGTTGGGGCCGGCGAAGTTCATCATGTCCATGGTGACCTGATACTTGGGGTAGAACACGTCCATGTAGTTCTCGCCCGAGACCTCCTCGTCGTACAGGCCATACCACACGTCGGTGTAGATGAAGTCGGCGCCCTTGATGCACTCGATGTCGTCGGAGATGACGACGGAGCCGCCGGAGACCTTGCAGTTCTCCTCGGCGATGGCCATCATCTGCTTGCCGAACTCGGCGCGCTCCTCAACGGTGCCAACGTGCAGGCCGCCGTCGGGGATCTGGTGGCCCTTGGGTCCAAACTGGACAAACTTCATGCCGACCTTGGAGGCGATGAACATGAGGGAGACGCAGACCTGGGTGGCGTCGCCGATGAAGGCCAGGGTGCAGTCCTCGATCTTCTTGCCCTCGGGGAGGTTCTCGAGCATGGTCATGAGGTCGCCCATCTCCTGCGTGGGATGGTTGAACTCGGACATGCCATTGATGACGGGCACAGCGGAACCCTTGGCGAGGCCGACGACGTCCTTGTGACGGTCAACGCGAGCCATCATGATGTCGAGCAGGTCGCCCATGACGCGAGCGGTGTCGCCCAGGGACTCGTGGCCACCGAGCTGAATGGTGCCAGGGCCATAGAACTGAGCGTGGCCGCCGAGGTCGCACATGGCGGTCTCGAAGGAAAGACGGGTGCGGGTGGAAACCTGCTGGAAGATCATGCCAAGGCTCTGGTTGCGGAGCAGGTGCGGATAATAACCGTCAACCTTGATGGCCTTCTTCATTGCCAGGCCAAGATCCTCGATAGCCAGGATCTGCTCTTTGGTGAAGTCGTTGGTGTCGATGAAATCCTTAGGCAGCGCCATGTCGATTCCTTTCCGCCGGTCGTGCCGACTATTGCTATGAGGCGCTCGAACATCACGCCTCGTGTTGACAAGACCATCATTCACCCGTATGCAATTTTTACCTAGTTTATTCGGGATTAAAGACCGTTCACGGAGTTACACCGCCTCTAAACCAATATAAACCCGCAGGTAGCCAGCTTGCAGGGGGTTTACTATCTAGAACCGCGAACGGTATACGGCTATGCTGTATCTCGGCGCCTAATCCGCAATGGAACGAAGGGTTGAGACGTCTATATCCCACAAGGTATACAGGGCTCGGCCATAGATGAAATGAGATGGGACGGTGGCAGATGAACACCCTGATGTTCTTCTATACCCTAGCGATACTCGTGATCTGTATTGTGACGGCAGTGCTTTCGCTTGCCGCCTATGCCTCGTCTCGTCGACGCTTCTTTATCTATGGCAGCGGCGTTTTTATTTGCTATGCCATCGAGATGACCGAGATCTTCTTTTTTGAATACACGTTGCAAAACCAGAGTTTTCCAGCCAGCGACTATTACTCAATTACCATGCCTGTGTTGCGGACCCTTGTGGCGACCGCTTCACAAGCTTTTATCTGGCTCATTGCCATGGACTTGCTCGACAAACATTCAAAAAAGCAGTTTGTTATTCCCGTCGCAACGTTCTTCCTGAGCGAGCTGCTGATCATTGTCGCTGTCCCCTACGGCCCCATACATCAATGGCTCTACTACACGATGCGTCAGGTATTCCTTGTATTTGTGGGACTGTATATCTTTTGGACGGCGCATAAAAGCACGCAGGTCGAGCTTAAGGCGCGCGTCAACAATCAACGAAAGCACCTCATTATCGGCGCCATTCTGGTCGGGTGCATCGTTGCCGAGGATTTCTACAACATCCTTGTTGTTCCCATGAGCCTGGCACCCTCTTGGCTGCAGCTGTACCTGTCCGAGCGCAACTTTAGCGAGAACATCTTTGCGTGCTACTTTGCGATTCTGCTGATCATCTATGCCTATCACGTGCTTTCGATTCGCATGCAGGAGGCGCCCGAGGAAAAGAACGTCAGCGATCTTGATCGACACATCGAAGAGCAGATGCCCTTCTATCGCAACGCCTACAAGCTCTCCAACCGTGAGACCGAAGTTATGCGTCTGGTCGTACTGGGCAAATCGAACCAAGAGATCGCTGACGAGCTCTTCCTTGCCGTGGGCACCGTCAAGACCCACATCCACAATATCCTGGTCAAAACCGAGCAGCAAAACCGTACGACCCTGATCCTCCACTTTTGGAAGCGATAACCTACCAAAAAGGGACAGGTTTATTTTGGCAGGTTTTATCTGGGCAAATGCCAAAACCGCCGCGAGGGAGCTACTTTCCCTCGCGGCGGTTTTCTAGCAGTAAAACCAAGTGAGTAGGCTTTTGGCGGGATGCCGAGCACACTCCAAAACGCCACAGCTCTGACCTGCGGTTTTATTGAGCGTTTGTCACGGTGTGCTCGACAAGTCCAAAAAAGTCTACTCACTTGCATCCGAGAGGCATCCGATAGACAAAAAACCGCCGCGAAAAGGGTCCGGACCCCGTTCGCGGCGGCTGTTCGCGTTGGTTTTGCGACGGTTTTGCCCGCTTGCTACTCGCTGTAGCGGGTGGCGATGGCGGCTTGCACCATGCCGGTGCTCATGAGGTAGGTCACCAGGAAATAGCCGCCGTAGGCCGCCAGGAAAATCGCACATGTGAGGCCCACCGTGCCGCCGATGCTCATGTTGCCAAACGTGCTCACCAGCTCGATGATCACCTTGAGCGCCACAAAGGAGTGCGCCAGACCCACTGCCAGCGGGAACAGGAAGAACACCGCTTGCTGCGCCATCACCGAATGGCGAATCTGGCGGTCGTCACAGCCGATCTGCGCCAGCACGCGATA
>URTP01000118.1 GCA_900550835.1 uncultured Collinsella sp.
ACCGGCAACGACTGCGTGGGTACCGCGGTGCGTCAGGGCGCGCGCAGCGTGCGCCAGTTTGAGTTCTTGCCGGCTGCGCCCGATAAGCGCGCGGCAGGCAACCCCTGGCCGCAGTGGCCCAACGTTAAGAAGACCGATTACGGCCAGCAGGAGGCTATCGCTGCGATGGGTGGCGAGATGCGTGCCTGGGCCGTGGATACACTCGAGGTGCTGCTGGACAAGAAGGGTGCGGCTGCGGGTCTGCGCGTGGTCGATCTGGACTGGTCGGCGGGAAAGCCCGAGCGCATCGCGGGCTCCGAGCACGAGGTGCCAGCGCAGCTGGTGCTCATCGCCTGCGGTTTTACGGGTCCGGAGTACGGTGTGTTCGATGCGGTGAGCGTGCCTGTTGCCACCGCTGGTCGTCCGCTGCCGGTGATGGCTGCCGAGGGCTCGCATCTCGCGGCTCGCACGGAGGGCGTCGCCGCGGATGCCGCGCCGGTGTATGTGGCGGGTGATGCCCGCAACGGCAGCTCGCTCGTGGTGAGTGCCATGGCCGATGCCCTGGCCTGCGCAGCCGAGGTCGCCGAGGCGCTGGAGCTGTAAAGTAGTCATTTAAGAACGTCCTCAATGACTAGTCATTTTTTGTCTAGTCGTTGGGGACACTCCTTGCGGATTTGCGAGCGATTTGCTCGTTTGTCGACGTACGGGTGTTCATTTGTCGACTTCTTGGGCTGTGGTCACCTGTTGTTTCTGTGGTGGCTGCGGGCATCTGGCTCAAAAGGGCGGGTTGGCTGTCTATGTCTACCTGCGGTTTTGTTGCGGTGGACTCATTCGGTCAAGTGTCCCGTCAAGTGTTTGGTTAGCATCTGGTTTGCAGTCGAAGGCCTATTTTGCCCGCGCTTGCCTCGGTTGCCCACCCTCCTCGTAAGCTCAAATTGAGGTCCATCAGTTTGAGGAGGATGCCATGACTGACCAAGTTTTTGATCGAGCGCAGCTGGCCGAGGCCGTCGGCAACGATATTGCCGACATGGCTCACTTTTGGATGCTGCGGAAGTTTCAATTTCTGGAGCCGGCGCGCGAGCAGTTCGAGATTATCGTCGATCCGTGGCTCAGCTATTGCGAGGAACCATCTCAAAACGAAATCATGGCCTACAACATGGCGTTTACCGATTGGCTGCTGTTTGAGCGCCCCTATTACCACGGCAAGACGCTGTTGGAACTGTATGTGGACGAGCCGCCAGCGTCAATTTCTCCTGCTTCGCTCGGGCGACTTAAGCAGGTGCGTGACACGCAGTATTTCTCGCGCTTTGGCATTTTGGACAAGGATCCCGCGACTGGCATGGTCGTGCTGAAGGACACGCGCACCGACCGTCGCTTTGACGTCTACGACCCACATATCGTGCAAAAGGAGCGCTGGAACGATGGTGCGATTGCGGTGCGACTCGCGTGCGTCGACGATGTCTGGCTGACGGCGGGGCAGCTCTACCTGTATGACATCGCGCGCCTGAGCGACACGACGGTCGACGGGCCGGGCTCGGTGCATCCCGAGGACCTGGAGGACGGTTTCGACACCTCGTGCATCAGCTTCTTTTTGCGCCTGGTCCGCGACATCATGGGTGCCCAGGGGCGGTATGTGAAGTCGCTCAACATCTACGAACAGGAATGGGAGTAGGGGATGGACGGTTGTCGCCTGCCTTGCCTTCTGCCTTTATGTCTCGATCTGTAACGTTTAGGGACAAAAAACCGGTCTACCTGTTACAGATCGAGACGAATACCTGGGCGCCGCTGGTTTGTCTAAATCTGTAACGTTTAGGGGCCTGGAGAACGTCTAACTGTTACAGATCAAGACGTTTATCAGCGGAGGCAACGGTGACAATGGTCCATTTGTCCGATGTGGTGGTGATGGAAGTGTCTAATACCGTTCTCAAACACAAGCATACGGCTCGCAACACGTTGGCGCGGAATAGGATGCTTGCCAGGCTCACGGAGGCGGCTGAACTAGGCGTGCTGCTTGTGACGCACGACAATGCCGAGCTCATGTGGCTGCGGCGCCATGTGGGAACCGACGATATCGCGGAGCCTGAGTCGCACCTGTTCTGTTTTCAGCATGATTGGGATGCGTTGACGCCGACGGAGCGAGCGCTGCGGACCATCAAAGGGCTTGCGGAGTTTCATCCCGATTGGGCGTTTTGGGGTTACGACGCGGCACTTTTGTGGGGTCTGGAGGTGCCAAATGATCTGCTTGGGCCGCGATTTCTTGTTAAGACAGGTTGCTCGGTGCCGCTGAGTGCAGGATGCCGGCTGTTGCGTCCGCAGGCGGCGGGTGCGCTTGAGCGCGTCGACGGCGTGCGAGTGACGCCGTTTTGGCGCACGGTGAAGGACTGTCTGCTGCGTGCGCCGTTTTCGTATGGTCTGGCGATCGCCGATTCTGCGCTGCGGGCGAAGGGCATATCGCGCGACGACCTCTGCGAACGGCTCCAGGCCGATTGCGAGGGCAGACGCGGATATCGCAGAGCTCAGGTGATTGCGTCGCATGCGGACGGGCTGTCCGAAAACGGTGGCGAGTCTCGGTTCCGGGCATTCTTTATTGCATACGGTTTTCCGGTGCCAGAGTTGCAGGTGGAGTTTCGTGACCCGCTTGATTCGAGCCAAGTGTTTCGCGTTGATTATTTCTGGAGGCTCGAGGACGGGACGTGCGTGATTGGCGAGCTCGATGGAAAGGGAAAGTATGCCTTACAGAACGACGAGGGTCGGGAGTCGGTCGACCCGTTCGTGGCAGAACGTCAGCGAGAGTCTCATCTGACGATGCTCGGACATAAGGTGCTGAGGTTTACGTTTGATGAGCTCAAGAATCCGGGGAAGCTGGCTGAAAAGATGAGACTGGCGGGCATTCCGCAGTGGGCCGATTTGGCTGAGCAGTGGAGGCGGCAGTGGTATGGGCGCTGAGGGGTGTAACTGACGCGGATGTGGTTGTTCCTGCCGAGTTTGTCTCGATCTGTAACAACAAGGGGCCGTTTGGCCTCGCAACTGTTACAGATCGAGACAGAAGGTTGGCTGCCGCTAAAATATCTCGATCTGTAACATCTAGAGGCCGAAAACCTGTCTACTTGTTACAGATTGAGACAAAGGTTGGACGCGGTGCCGAAAGATCTCGATCTGTAACATCTGGCTGCTAAAACCCGGTCTACCTGTTACAGATCTAGACATTTCCCGGATGTCGCTGGGATGGGACTGCAATGCATTCCGTTCTCCGTGTCTCATCCTTTCTCCGTTAACCGATATGTCCGCAGCAACCCTGCCGCACTGGGTGATAATGGACAAATGTTCAAGTTGCTCGTGAGGGAGGAGCTCGATATGGCGTCTGCCGATCGTTCCACGTTGTTTATCAATGCGACCGTCCTGGATGGCTCGGAGCATATGGAGCCGCAACCCGATATGGCCGTGGCCGTTGAGCGCGGTGTCATCACGTGGGTGGGGCCGAGTGCTGTGGCGCAGGCGCCTGCAGGTGCCGAGGTCATCGACCTGGCCGGCGCGTACCTCATGCCCGGCCTCATCAATATGCATGTGCACCTGTGCGGCTCGGGCAAGCCTGTCTCGGCCGGCGATGCGGGCGCGCTGATGAAGAAGCTCGATAATCCCGTGGGGCGCGCCATCGTGCGCCATATTCTTAAGGGCAGCGCCCAGCAGCAGTTGGCAAGCGGCGTGACCACGGTGCGCGGTGCGGGTGACCCGCTGTTTGCCGATATTGCCGTGCGCAACGCTATCGACGCCGGCAAGTATCAGGGTCCGCGTCTGGTGGCGCCGGGAACGGGTGTCACGGTGCCGGGCGGTCACGGTGCGGGGCTGTTCGCGCAGGTCGCCGATACCCCCGATGAGGCGGCCGAACAAGTGCGTGACTTGTATGCGCGCGGTGCCGACGTCATCAAGCTGTTCGTGACGGGCGGCGTGTTCGACGCGACCGAAGTAGGTGAGCCGGGCGTGCTGCGCATGCCGGTCGAGGTTGCCGCGGCGGCGTGCAAGGCTGCGCACGAGGTGGGCCTGCCGGTTATGGCTCATGTCGAGAGCACCGAGGGCGTGAAGGCCGCGCTTGAGGCCGGCGTCGATACGATCGAGCACGGTGCCCCGATGACTCCCGAGATCTTGGAACTGTACCGCGGCGCCGCGGGCACGCAGCTTGAGGGGCGTGCGCCCAGCGTTACCTGCACTATCAGCCCCGCGCTGCCGTTTGTGCTGCTCGATCCGGAGAAGACCCATTCGACCGACACGCAAAAGAAGAACGGCGACATTGTGTGTTCGGGCATCATCGAGAGCGCCCGTGCCGCACTGGAAGCTGGCGTTAAGGTGGGCCTGGGCACGGACTCGAGCTGCCCGTTTGTGACGCAGTACGACATGTGGCGTGAGGTTGCCTTTTTTGCCAAGTACGTGGGCGTGAGCAACGCCTTTGCGCTGCATACGGCTAAGCAGATCAATGCCGAGCTGCTGGGGCTGGGCGGCGAGACCGGTACGATCGAGTGCGGCAAGGCTGCCGATATCTTGGTAACGCGCAAGAACCCGCTCGATGATCTGTGCGCACTGCGTGAGCCGACGTACGTGATGTGCCGTGGTGATCTGGTGCGCAAACTCAAGGTGAAGCGTATTCCCGAGGTGGACGCCGAGCTCGACGCGATTATGGCCATGCCTGCCGAAGCGCTGGCTGAGGAGCTCGCCCGCGACGGTGTGGCGTAGATGTGACAAAGGGGCAGCTCCGTTGCCGCATGCAAAAAGCCGAGGTCTCAACACGAGGCCTCGGCTTTTTTATCGAACAAATACTTAAGATTTGGGACAAACAAACCTGATTAATTTGTCCCGCGTGCGGGCGCTAGGAGCGGGTTTCCATCTTGGCGTGGCACTTGGGGCAGGTGACGCGGATCTTGCCTTTGCCCTTGGGGACGGAGAGCATCTGGCCGCAGTTGGGGCACTTGAGGTATGCTGTGGTCTTGCGACCCTTCCACATCTTCTTGGCCGTGCGCTTGGCACGCTCAAAGTCTTCCTTGCTGGTACCGGCCGTGCGCGAGGCGTTGGCAGCCGCGGTGCCGCTACCCAAGCTCGCTACGAACTTGCCCAGGCCGGGGACGTTAGCGGTCGCGGCGACAAAGGCCGCGTTTTCCTTGCGACGTGCATCGATATTTTTGGACAGGCCGCGCAGCACGCCAATCACGATTACGGCGATGGCAATCCAGCTGAGCCACTGGATATGGGCTATCGATCCGATCATCGCGATGACGATGCCGACAAAGCCCATAACGATGGTGAGCTCATCGGCGCCATTGCGGCCCTTCATAAAGTCATTCATGCAAATTGCCTTTCGTTCGATATGCTGCACGCCTTTATACCCGATTTAGAGCAAGGGGGACAGGTCAATCTGCACCAAGGTGGTGCAAACATACCTGTCCCCGATGCACCAAGAAGGTGCAAAGCAGTCCGTCCCCAATGCCCCAATTACTTGGAGAGCTTGTCGACGACGCGTTCGATCTCGGCGAGCTTGGCGGCCTTGAGGTCTTCGTCGCCCGATTCGATTGCCGAAGTCACGCAGCCCTCGATATGCGCCTTGAGCACGTCGGCGTTGATGCGCGCAATGAGCGCCTGCGTTGCCATGAGCTGCGTGGAAATATCGACGCAGTAGCGGTCCTCATCGACCATCCGCAAGATGCCGTCGATCTGGCCGCGTGCCGTCTTGAGCATGCGGGTCACCGATTTGTGGTCTGCCATCATGGCGGGTCCTCGTTTCTGGTCGATGGGGTCGAATGCTTCTGGTAGCTGCTACGCGGCGGTCACGGACAGGGCGTGGAACTTCTCGCCGGCGCCCTCGACGGCGGCAGCGAGCTGCTCGGCGGTCACGGTGTCGGCGCACTCAACCTGGACGGTCTGGGTCTCGTGATCGGCGTCGGCGTCGGTCACGCCGGCAACGTTGAGCAACGCCGTCTCGACGGTGGCGTCGCAGTGGCCGCACATGAGGCCGGAAGTCTTGATTGTGTATCGCATCGGTATTCCTCTCTGTTGTGTCGGCTTTCCCAGGCACCCGACCTCGCCGTTCAACCGTGTGGCCATGACCCATTAGGT
>URTP01000119.1 GCA_900550835.1 uncultured Collinsella sp.
ATTCATCGGCGAGCTTCATGTCGCCGGTGTGGATGACGGCGGAGTGGCCCAGGCCGCCCAGCTCCAGCATCTTGTTGGCGTAATCAAAGCCCTGCTGCTTGCTGTTTACAACAAAGTAGGCCAGCACCGGGGAAAGCTTTTCCTTCGCCAGCGGATGGTTTTCGTCCGGCGAGGAGATGGGCGCGATGAGGATCTTCGTTTTTTCGGGCACCTTCAGGCCGGCCTGCTCGGCGATCCAGTTTGCAGATTTACCCACCAGCGGGCCGTAAACGCCCTTGCTGGGGTCCGGGAACATGAATTTCGTCAGCTTTTCCGTTTCTTCCTTGTTGAGGAAGTAGCAGTTGTTGGCCTTCATATAGTCTTCGAACGCTTTGGCGATCTCTTTGTCCACGATGACGGCCTGCTCGGAAGCGCAGATCATACCGTTGTCGAAGGTCTTGGAGTGGATGATGGAGTTGACGGCGAGCAGCACGTCGGCGGTGTCGTCGATGACGACCGGGGTGTTACCGGCGCCAACGCCTAGGGCGGGCTTGCCCGAGGAGTAGGCGGCCTTGACCATGCCCGGGCCACCGGTGGCGAGGATGATGTCGACGTCGCGCATGACCATGTTGGTCAGCTCGATGGAGGGGACATCGACCCAGCCGATGATACCCTCGGGGGCGCCGGCCTTGACGGCGGCGTCAAGCACGAGCTTGGCGGCGGCGATGGTGCACTTGGCGGCAGCCGGGTGCGGGGAGATGATGATGGCGTTGCGGGTCTTCAGGCTGATCAGCGTCTTGAAGATCGCAGTGGAGGTGGGGTTGGTCGTCGGGATGACGGCGCCCACGATACCGATGGGCTCGGCGATCTTGGTGATGCCATAAGCCTCGTCGTGCTCCAGGACACCACAGGTCTTGGTGTTCTTGTAAGCGTTGTAGATGTACTCTGCGGCGTAGTGGTTCTTGATGACCTTGTCCTCAAGAACGCCGCGGCCGGTCTCCTCGATGGCCATCTTCGCCAACGGGATACGAGCCTTGTTGGCGGCCATGGCGGCCTCATAGAAGATCTTGTCGACCTGCTCCTGCGTGTACGTAGCAAAAAGCGCCTGGGCCTCTCGCATCTGAGCGAGCTTAGCCTCAAGCGCTTCTACGTTGTCCACAATTGCGGGAGTAGTGTTTTCCGGTGACTTTTTCACCATTTGTGTCTCCTTGCGATCGGAGATTTACCCTACGCCTTGCATGATAGCAATAAATAATTCGGTAAACGGTAAGATTCCCGTAAAAGGCATACTAAAACGTTTCAATCAAATGAACCGTTTCAACTTAATCCATCAGCCCAATGCATCGCCCCGCTCATTGGGGACAGACTTACATGAGTGGTTTCACTCATTTGGGACAGACATCGATTTGCGATTTTGTCGTTTTGGGCCTGTTTTTGTTGCTGATTGGATATAAATAGGTCACAGGCTCAGCATTTCGCGTTCCTTCTCTCCTTTTAGGTGTTGCCTGTACGGCTTTGAAAGGAGAGACCATGCCCCGATGCGCCCGCGAAATATCGCTCACCGGCTATTACCACGTCTTTGACCGCGGTAACTCCAAACAGATCATTTTTGAAGATGATTCCGACCGCTATCGTTTCCTATCGGACATATCGGACAGGTTTGCGTGCCATGACGTGGCGGTGTTGGCCTGGTGTCTTATGGACAACCACTTCCATTTGATGGTTGATGACCCATATGACAACCTTTCAAAGGCAATGCAGTGCGCGCTGACGGCGTATGCCAAGTATTTCAATGGGAAAACGGGAAGAACGGGCCATCTGTTTGACAATCGCTATTCGCGGGTCGCGGTTGAGTCGGACACGCAGGCAGTGCAGCTGCTCGATTATATCCATCTCAATCCTGTGAAAGGTGTGCTCGACTCGCTCGATGCCTACCGCTGGTCAAGCTACAAGGCATACCAGCTGGGATACGATCCCTTTGATATCTGTGACGCGGCTCCTATGCTCGATATTGTCGGAGGCTCTCGTTGCTATTGCGAGCA
Source organism: uncultured Collinsella sp. (assembly GCA_900550835.1). Classification (GTDB taxonomy): domain Bacteria; phylum Actinomycetota; class Coriobacteriia; order Coriobacteriales; family Coriobacteriaceae; genus Collinsella. Next base: position 2,022 of record URTP01000119.1, read on the forward strand.
TCTCGAGGAAGTTGCCGGGCGCATCTGGTCAGTGGAGATTCTTCCGCGCCGACGGATCCCCGATGAGGACGCCCTTTCCGTTGCGCGCGAAGTTTTGCCGAGCATGGATCCTGCGCTGCTCAAGGCCCTGCCACGCTCCGAACGTGATGCCTGTCTGCTGAGGCTCAGGCGGGCACATCTCACGGTCAAGCAAATTGCCCGTATCACCGGTATCGGCGCTACAAGCGTGACCAAGGCCACTGTAGGCTGGAAGGATGCAGCGTGAGATAGGGGCCGGAGCCGATCGGGACGCCGCATGCGTGCGTCATGTCTGTCCCCAATGCGTGAAAACACTCATCTAAGTGTGTCCCCAATGAGTGGGGCTATGATTCCTTTGACATCTGCAAACACTCATGTAAGTCTGTCCCCAATGAGTGCAAAAAAGGCGCCCTCCGTAGGGGAGAACGCCTTTGGTAAGTTCTATGTGAACGCGAGGTCTTTGACCCGGAGAGTCCGAGGTACTTGTTGGTAAGACCTTATTTAGGAGCGCGCAACCTTGCCGGACTTGAGGCAGGTGGAGCAAACGTTCATCTTGCGACGGTGACCATCGACGACGACGTAGACGCGCTGGATGTTGGGGCGGAACTTACGGTTGGTGACGCGGTGAGAGTGGCTGATGGAGCGACCGGCAACGGGGTGCTTACCGCAAACTTCGCAAACTTTGGACATAACTGACCCTCCTTGGGCGACAAACGAACATGTCGCGTTAACAAACAAGCCTGAACTATAGCACAGAAGCAGCTCCCTGTGCGTAATCTACACAGAGATATTTCTCTTTTGGCGATAGTGCACACGCTACGGCCCTGGACGTAGATCCGATTTGCGTGCAGCAGAGGGGATTATGCCAGCTCGTGCGTGTGTTTTCAAGCTCGTCCCACAAATATATATAGGTTTATGGAGCGCCTGCGCACGTTTACGGATTGCTCTGTATTTATGCTCGCAATTAAGCTCGAGGTTGGCTACACTATCCCTTGACCATTAAAGGGGTACGAGATACCCACATGGAATTACATAGCTGCCAAAGAGCAGCCTTTCCTGTGGGTGTCTGGTCCGCTTAAGCGGTCGGGCATCTATTTTTTTGACTGTGTCAGCAGTCAAGACATGTGAGGAAGGAGATCGATGGGCACGACTTCCCCCAAGGCGGTCATCATGGACGAGACCGCCGTCAATCGAGCGATGACCCGCATTGCGCACGAGATTCTCGAGCGCAACGAGGGCTGTGAAGACCTCGCTCTGGTCGGCATCGTCACGCGCGGCGACCTTCTGGCAAAGAAGCTCGCCGAGGAGATCAAGGAGATCGAGGGCGTCGACGTTCCGCTCGGTAGCCTCGACATCAGCTTCTACCGCGATGACTATGCGACCAATTTCGCTCCCGCGATCCACGCCACCAACATTCCCTTTAGCGTCGACGGCAAGCGCGTCGTGCTGGTGGACGACATCCTGTATACGGGCCGTACCATTCGCGCCGCTCTGGACGCCGTTATGGACCTGGGCCGTCCGAGCCGCATTGAGCTGGCAGTCCTCGTTGACCGCGGTCACCGTGAGCTCCCCATCTCGCCGGACTTTGTCGGCAAGAACGTTCCCTCGTCGCATGAGGAGAACGTGCACCTATATATGAAGGAAGTAGACGGCCGCACCGCTGTCGAGATTAACGACGTCGCGCCGGGTTCCCATGTGGGCTCCGCGCCGCTGGGAGGTGAGTAGTACCGTGGCGTTCAACCATAAGCACCTGATCGACATTACCGAGTACTCCGAAGAGGACATCAAGCTCATCCTCGAGACCGCCAAGGCGTTCTCCGAGGTCAACGAGCGTGCGATCAAGAAGGTCCCCACGCTCAAGGGCAAGACCATCGTCAACATGTTCAACGAGCCCTCGACGCGCACCCGCAGCTCCTTCGAGCTCGCCGAGAAGCGCCTTTCGGCCGACAGCCTCAACTTTGGCGGCTCCTCGACCTCCACGGTCAAGGGCGAGAGCCTCGTCGACACCGTCGAGACCCTCAACGCCTACAAAATTGATTGCATCGTCGTTCGCGATAAGCACGCCGGTGCTCCCTATATCGTCACGCAGAACTCGCCCGCGAGCGTTATCTGCGCCGGCGACGGCAAGCACAACCATCCTACGCAGGCCCTGCTCGACCTGTACACCATCTGGGAGCACAAGGGTGACTTCCACGGTCTGAAGGTCGCTGTCGTCGGCGATATCGCGCACTCCCGTGTCTGCGGCTCGCTGATCCCCGCCCTTAAGATCATGGGCTGCGAGACCTACGCTGTCGCCCCCGGCACGCTGCTGCCGCCGGCGCCCGAGGTTCTGGGTTGCGATCACGTGACGAGCGACCTCGATTCCGTCCTGCCCGAGCTGGACGTCGTCTACATGCTGCGCGTGCAGCAGGAGCGCCTTGAGGGCGCTCCGTTCCCCACGATTCGCGAGTATCACAAGCTCTTCGGCCTGACCAAGGACCGCGAGAAGCTCATGAAGCCCGATGCGATCATCTGCCACCCGGGCCCCATCAACCGCGGCGTCGAGTTCGACTCCTATATGGCCGACCACCCGCAACGCTCCGTCATCCTGGAGCAGGTCTACGCCGGTATCTGCGTGCGTATGGCTATCCTGTATCTGCTGCTTGGAGGTGCCGATAATGGCCTTGCTTCTTAAGAATGCCCACGTCGTCGACCCGTCTGTCGAGCTTGACGGTGTCGTTGACGTCCTGATTGACGGCGACAAGATCGCCGAGGTCGGCGAGAATCTCGCTGTCGAGGGAGCCGAGGTCCGCGACCTTTCCGGCAAGTACCTCGTCCCCGGCCTGGTGGATATGCACGTTCACCTTCGCGAGCCCGGCTACGAGGTCAAAGAGGACATCGAGAGCGGCACTCGCGCAGCTGCCAAGGGCGGCTTTACCGGTGTGTGCTCCATGCCCAACACCGATCCCGTCACCGATAACGGCACCGTCGTGGAGTTCGTCAAGTCCCGTGCTGCCGAGGTCGGTCACTGCCGCGTCTATCCGTCGGGCGCCATGACCCGCGGTCTTAAGGGCGAGGCCATGTCCGAGATGGGCGATATGGTCGCCCATGGCGCCGTCGCCTTCACCGACGACGGTCGCGGCGTGCAGGGCGCGGGCATGCTCCGTCGCTGCATGGACTACGGCAAGATGTTCGGCAAGGTCTTTATGAGCCACTGCCAGGACGAGGACCTGGTCGGCCACGGCCAGATCAACGAGGGCAAGGTCTCGACCCGTCTGGCTCTCGAGGGCTGGCCGGCTGCCGGCGAGGAGCTCCAGATCGCCCGCGACATCGAGATCGCCAAGCTGACTGGTGCCAAGCTGCACATCCAGCACATCTCCACCGCCCATGGCCTGGAGATCGTGCGTGCCGGTAAGGCCGCTGGCGTTCAGGTTACCTGCGAGGCCACCCCGCACCACATGTTCCTGACCGAGAACGACCTGGACGAGACCTACAACACCTCTCTCAAGGTCAATCCGCCGCTGCGTACCGATGAGGACGCTGAGGCAATCCGTCAGGGCGTCATCGACGGTACCGTCGACGCTATCGTCACCGATCACGCTCCCCACACTCCGTGGGAGAAGGCCCGCGAGTTCGAGCTTGCGCCCTTCGGCATGATCGGCCTCGAGACCTCGCTGTCGCTCGTGCTCACCGAGCTGGTCAACACGGGCAAGATGAGCATGGGCCGCATGGTCGAGCTCATGGCCATCAAACCGCGTGAGATCCTGGGCCTCGACCAGGTTCAGGTCAAGGCGGGCTCTGTCGCCGACCTGACCGTGTTCGACCCCTCCGCAACCTGGACGGTTGGCGAGGACGGTTACGAGTCGCGCGCCGAGAACTCCGGTTTTGCCGGCCGCACGCTCACCGGTCGTGCCACCGATGTGTTTGTCGGCGGCAAGCAGACGCTCGCC
>URTP01000120.1 GCA_900550835.1 uncultured Collinsella sp.
GCGCCTAGCGCGCCCTCCCGCCCGCGAGGAGGATCGCCCCGAGCAAGCTCGACCCGTACAAGCCCGTCATCCGCCAGTAGCTCGAGGACGACGCCCGGAACTGGCGCAAACAGCCCTTCAATGAGTTGCGGTGAAATAGTGTCTGTTTTTGCTGCTAGATAGCATATTCAGTCCCTAATTCACCGCAACTTGTTGGTGGTGGCTTACTGGTAGCGTAGGCACTCCACCGGGTCGAGCTTTGCCGCGCGTCGAGCGGGGTAGAAGCCAAAGATTACGCCGATGCCGACGGAGACGGCGAAGGCCAGCAGCACCGTGGCGATTGAAAAACTCGGGGTGATTTGCCCGCTGGCACCGAGCTCGCCAAGAATCCCGGATCCGGAGGCAAACATCGCGAGGCCCCAGGCCAGCAGATAGCCTATCAGGACACCCAGCAGGCCACCGGTGACGCACAGCGCCGAGGACTCGGCCAAAAACTGCGCGGTGATATCGCGATGACTGGCGCCCAGAGCGCGACGGATGCCGATCTCGCGGATGCGCTCAGTCACGTTGGTGAGCATCATGTTCATAATACCGATACCGCCGACAAGCAGCGAGATACTGGCGACAGCACCCATGATGAGCGAGAAGGCGCCCATAAAGGAATTGAGGGAGTCGATAGCGCTTTTCATGGAGGTCGCCGATACACTGTCGTACTCATCATCCTCCGCGATGCCCTTCATCGCGCGCACCTTGGACTCGATGGTCTTGCAGAGCTCATCCATGTCCGTGCCCTCGGCGGCAAGTGCCGTCACGCTGGGGAATGAAGGATTCTCGTCGCCAAATAGGCCGGAGATGGTTTCGCGTGGCATATACAAAGTGAGCGAGCCCATGGAGTCGCTGCCGCCATCAATCACGCCTACAATCTGCACCTCGCCGTTGGACACTTTGATGGTTTTTCCCAGCGCATCCTGTTCGTTGCCGTAAAGCTGATCGGCGCCGCCGCGGCTGATGAGCGCCACGCGCGAGCCTGCCTTTGACTCGACATCGGTGTAGGTGCGCCCCGCAACGAGCTTACTGGCACCCACGGCGTCGAGTATGTCGCTATCGACACCCTGTGCCATGACGGTATAGCTTTTATCGCCGGTCTTGTACTCGGTATACGCGCTTTTGACAATGCCGATCTGTTCTATCTGCGGCACCAGTTTTTTAAGCTTCTGGACGTCAGAATCAGAGAGTTCTTGGGACGAATAGATCTGAACCATGCGAGCTGCGTTGAGGCCCAGGCTGTTGACCAAGCTGTTTTGGATGCCGCCGATGAGCGAAGTCATGGCAATGACCGAGGCGATGCCGATGACAATGCCCAGGATGGTGAGCAGGCTGCGCCCCTTGTTGGCCTCGAGCGAGTGAAGGGCTTCCTGGATAAGATCGCGGGCGCTCATGCCATCACTCCTTTCGGCGGGTTGGCGGAGGCGGAAATCATGGGCAGGCTATCTACGGCGCTGCGTAGGGTCCGCGGTGCATGCGGAATATACGCGCCGTCGTGAATGCGACCGTCGCGGATGGTCACGGCACGGTCGGCCTCGGCGGCGATGCCGGGGTCGTGTGTGATAAGCACGATGGTTTTGCCGCGCTCCTGGAGCTTGTGGAAGGTTTCCATGACGAGCGCTCCCGTGGCGGAGTCCAGGTTGCCCGTCGGCTCGTCGGCCAAAATGATGGGTGGATCGTTGACAAGGGCGCGCGCGATGGCGACGCGCTGCATCTGTCCGCCCGACAGCTCCGATATACGATGGTCCCAATGGTCGACCGGAAGCGTGACGGCCCGCAGCGCGTGTACGGCGCGCATCTCGCGCTGGCTGCGCGGCACATTGGTGTAGGACAGCGGCAGCATGACGTTTTCGATCACCGTCAGGCGCGGCAGCAGATTAAAGCTCTGAAAGACAAAGCCGATGCTCAGCGCTCGCACCTCGGTGAGCTCGTCATCGTCGAGCTCGGCGACGTTGAGCCCTTGCAGGAAGTAATCGCCCGCCGTCGGTTTGTCCAGGCAGCCCAGAATGTTCATGAGCGTCGACTTGCCTGAGCCCGAGGGGCCGGTGATGGCAACGAACTCACCGGGATCTACTGCCAGGCTCACGTTGTGCAAGATATGGGCGCAACCCGCTTCGCTCTCAAAGATGCGATGCACGTTGCGAATGTCGATGACGGGACGCATTACTTGCCCTCGTCGGCAGGCATGTTGTCGCCGCCGTCTGCCGTCATGCCTGTGCCGGTATCCGTCACGATGGTGTCGCCGTCGCGAAGTTTGGTAACCGGGACGTCTGGGTTGATCTCGTTGCCTTGGTCGTCGCGCTTGACCTGCGTCTTACCGACTACAGCCTCGTTGTCGTTTTGCGTCACGACGGTCACCTTCACGCGGCGCGTCTTTTTGCCCTCCGAATCGGTGGCCAGATTGACGTAATAGTGCTCGCCATCTTCGGTCATCAGCGCCATGGTCGGCACCATCACTACGTCGTCGAGCTTCTCGGTCACTACTGAGACCTCGGCAGTCATACCCGGCTTAAGGCGACTGTCAGGTGCTTCGATGAGGATGTCGACGTTAAAGGTCACACTGCCGCCGCTCCCGGAGGAGGAGTCGGAGTTTGCCACCGAGGCGATAGCCGTGACGGTGCCCTGGCTCACGATATCGGGAAACGCGGGATAGGTCACGTTGGCGCTTTGGCCCACGGCAATTTTGGCGATATCCTTTTCGCCCACCTGAACCGTCACCTTCATCTTGGACAGGTCGGCGATCTGCATGCACTGCTTGCCGCCGCTCGTATCGCTTTCGCCCATGATCATGCCGACTGTTACCGTGGCGCCCACCTTGGCGTTGAGCTCCACGATGTTGCCCGAGCTCGGGGCCGTGACCGTACGGCTGGCGGCCTTGGCGTTCGCCTGATCGAGGTTTGCCTGGGCCGATGTGAGGCTGCGCTGCGCGGCCGATACGGCGTTCGTGTCCGCTGATGCGGCGGAGATGCCAGCCGCTGCGGAACCTCCGTCGACGTCCGTCGTTGGGTTGGCCTGCGCGGCAGCTGCGGCTTTCTGCGCGTTGGCGAGGTCTTCTTGAGCGGCTGCAACTGCACGCTGCGCCTCGGCAACGTTGCGATCGAGCTCGTCGTTTTTAATGGTCATAAGCACGTCGCCCTCGTTGACGGATTGGCCTGCCTGCACGTTGATCGAATCGACCGTGCCGTCGACAGAAGGGGAGACCACTGAGGACGAAATGGGTTTGAGCTGGCCTTTTGCCTCGACCGTTGTGCTAAACGTGCCCTCAGTCACCATGTCGGTCGCAGGCCCGCTATCGCCCTGTGGCTGCGCATTGATAACCAGGGTTGCGACAATAGCAATGAGCGCGATGACACCCACGATGCCGGCGGCAATGCCGCGTCGAATCAGCTTTTTGCGTCGACGTTCGGCACGTTTTGCCTTGAGCTTGGCATATGCCTCTTCATCGGAAATCTCGACCGTATCGTTCGTGCGTCCGCTCTCCTTGTCGGCATGTACGTCTGTGATCAGAGGAAGCGTTTCGGTGGCACCTTCGGGCGTGTGCTCGGTATCATCCGGGCCCGGGGTGATGTTGGGGACATTCGGCATAGCGTCTCCTTTATAGAAAGAACCTTTATAAGTATATGCGCCCGCCGGTTGGGGCAGGCGCATAGGACGGTATCTTTCGGAATTGTTAGATTGGTCGCAGCAGTTCCACGTTGTATGAATGTGCGCGTTGCACTACGAGTGGACAACCACGCACAGGCCGACTTTGATGCAATCGTGCAGCGCCTTGGCGTCGGCCAGGCGAAGGTTGATGCATCCGTGGCTGCCGCACCACTTGTAGGAGTTGGGATCGTCGAAACTCTTGTCGTTTTGCCACGTTGCATCGTGGAAACCGACCATGTTTCCCTCAAACGGCATCCAATAGCTGACCGGGCTCTCGTATTTTGGCTTGCCGGTCTCAGGGTCCTTGGCACCGATGAGCTTGCTGGCGCCATTGTTGCTGTTGATCTGCCATACGCCCTCGGGGGTGGCGTCCTCTCCCGGCTTGCCGGAGATAAAGTTGGCCTCCCACACGATATTGCCGCTCTCGTCGTAGTAGCGCGCGTGCTGCTCGGACAGATCGACATCGACGTATGCCTTCCAGTCGGGCTCTCCCTTTGCAGTAAAGGTGTCGGCCTTCTGGGAGTACTTGATCTCGATTTCGCCGGTCTGCTTGTTGTTAATGGCGTCCTCGACCTGCTTGGCGAGCGAGCTGCTGTCGATGGACCAACCAAAGTCGCCGCCTTCGACGGCGCATTGCTTGCCATCGGCGCGCGTCCACCAGCGAGTGGAGCCCACGGTATTGAAGCCGTTGGCGAGCTCGGCTGCCCAGCTGCTGATCTGCGACGTATCGAGTGTGGGGTTGGCCGGATCGGCAAAGCTGATCCACTGCAACACGGAGCTGCCATCAACCTTGCCGGCATCCTCGCCGTTGAGCTTGAGGGTCACGTTGACGCCCAGGAAGTTGTTGGCGGCATCGCATGCGGCCTGAATCTGATCATCGGTCAGCGTTCCATTGAGCGGCTCATAGGCATCGTTGCCGAGCTTGGAAAGGTCTACGGTCTCGGACAGCGAGGCAAGCTCGAGCTCGGCATACTTAATGACATGCTCGCGGTCGAGTTTTTCGTTGTAGCGCGCCTTCTCGACGGTAAACTTGCCGGCCTGCTCGTCATAGGAGCTATTGGCCTCGAACGTGCCCGAACGCCTCTCGTTAAACTCGTCGATGGCGGCGCCCAGATCCTCCTCAAACTTCTTTTGGTCAAAAGTGTCGGAGAGCATGGACAGGTCGACGTCTTGATCAAGATCGACTTCGTTGGAGGTAGCGGTTGTTTTGGTCTTTCCGCTTAAGGATTCCACAAGGCGGACCGGCCATACAAAGGCTTCGTTGTGGCTGATGATCTCTTTTGCGGCAGCTTCGCCGTCGACGATGGGCTCATCGGACTCGGGCTGATACGTCCAGCTAAAGTCATCGCCTGTCACGGTGAGCTTATAGTGCTTCCATGCCGAGTTGACCTTGGTGGCGGCAGACGAAGCGTTGGAGAACGAGACGTCGACGCCGGCGATGGTGGTGTTGGGGTAGGCTAGCTGGGAAAACGCTACGACGCCTACGATATAGACAATGACGATAAGACCCAGGACGACAAAGAGCGTCGTCTTTTTGCCCGACTTATTGTTCCCGGTGGGTTTGCGCGCGGGGCCGCGATCGCCTCGACCGTGCGTGGGGGGCTGCTTGGGCGCATTGCCGTTTGCCTGGCGCTGCTGACGTTGCTGGTTCGGGCGTTGGGAAGCGTTTGCCGCACCACGCTGCTGACCGTGACTCGGCGCGATAGGACGCGGCGACTGAACGCCACCGGTGTGCCTGCTCGGCTGCTGCGGATCGGGAATCAGTTGAGTTCGATCGTTTTGCGACATCGTATGCATATCCTTCGAATTTCGCCTTGCGGCTCATCGTGTTTTTACTGGGCTTGCATTATAGCGATTGCCCTGCTGTTTGTGGTACGGAAACGGTGGCATTCAAAAGAGGTGGGACATTTGTCCCACCTTCGAGTCGTTCTTTGTCGCTATCCGCACACACCGCATTTTGCGCAGGCCGAAAGTGCGGCCGGAGCCTGCGCGATGCCGCCCTTTGCCGTCTCGCGCAGCGTGGCCGGCAACGCGTGGCCCACTGAGAGCATGACATATGCCATCTGGTCAAACGGCACCAGGCTCTTAATGCCGGCGAGGGCGAGTTGTGCCGAGCTAAAGGCCGCTGCCACGCCGATGGCATTGCGGTTTTGGCAGGGCACCTCCACGAGGCCTCCGACGGGGTCACAAACGAGGCCCAGCAGGTTACTCAGCGCGATGGAACTGGCGTCGAGCGCCTGCTCGGGCGTGCCGTCGAG
>URTP01000121.1 GCA_900550835.1 uncultured Collinsella sp.
ATTGTCGCTCTGGGCGGCGCGCAGCGTCGAGCCGTTACGCGGTTTGGCAAAACCGCGTAACCTACTAAACGGCCTGTGCCAGCTTCTCGGCACGCTCGGCGGCGGCGAGCGCCTCGATGACGGTGCCGAGCTGGTCGCCCAGGAGGACGCCATTGTAGGTGGAGTTGAAACCGATGCGGTGATCGGTCACGCGGTCCTGGGGCTGGTTGTAGGTACGGATCTTCTCGGAACGGTTGCCGTGGCCGATCTGGCTCTGGCGCTCAGCACCGAGCTCTGCCTGCTGCTTCTCGAGCTCCATCTCGTAGAGACGGGCGCGCAGCATCTGCATGCAGACCTCGCGGTTCTGAATCTGGGAACGCTGCTCCTGCGACTGCACCACGGTGTTGGTGGGCAGGTGGGTGATGCGCACGGCGGAGTAGGTAGTGTTAACGCACTGACCACCAGGGCCCGAGGCGCAGTAGGTGTCGATGCGCAGGTCGGACTGGTTGATCTGGACGTCAATCTCCTCGGCCTCGGGAAGCACGGCGACGGTTGCCGTGGAGGTCTGGATGCGGCCCTGGGACTCGGTCTTGGGAACGCGCTGGACGCGGTGCACGCCGGACTCGAACTTCATGACGGAGTAGACGCGGTCGCCCTCGACCTTGAATTCGATGGACTTAAAGCCGCCGGCTTCGCTGGGACTGGAGTCGAGCACGGTGGTCTTCCAGCCGCGCGACTCGCAGAAACGCTGGTACATCTTGTACAGGTCGCCGGCGAAGATGGCCGCCTCGTCGCCACCGGCGGCGGAGCGGATCTCGACGATGGTGTTCTTGTCGTCGTTGGGATCACTCGGGATGAGCATGTACTTGATGTCTTCCTCGAGCTGGGGAAGCTTGTCCTCGTTCTCGGAGATGTCCATCTGGAGCATCTCCTTCTCATCGGCATCGGTGGTATCGTGGAGCATTTCCTTGGCGGCCTCGATGTCATCGAGCGCGCTGATGTACTCACGCGAGGCGGCGATGAGGTCGGACTGGTGCGCGTACTCCTTGTTGAGACGCGTGAACTCCTTGATGTCGGAGGCGACGGCCGGGTCGGAGAGCTTCTTCTCGAGTTCCTCGTAGGCCTTGATGATCTTTTCGAGCTTGTCGCGCATGGCAGGACTCCTTTATATGCGTGAAGATGAAAACCGGCAGAGTTGATGGGGCGCATGGCGCCACTGCGGGGGTAAGCCCAGCTAGAACATGTCGATCTTCAGATACATGCGCATCCCTTCGCGTGTGGGGTACATAGTTGCGGTCTAACCCATACATGATAGCGTGCGCAGGCAAACCTGCATATAACCCGCACGGAATGTGACAAAGGGAAGTCCCTTTGTCACATTCTAGAGTGTTTGGAGCAGAGCGATGAGAAAGCGAATGCCCTGGAGGTAGGCGCGACGGCTAATGCGTTCGTTGGTACCGTGGACGCCGCGATCGCACTCGTCATCGTCGACCACAAAGGCCGAGAAGCGAATGCACTCAGGGCAAATGCGCTGGTAGTTGACAGCGTCAGTCGCGCCGATCACGGTCGAGGGGACAATCGCCAACGGCTCGGATGATCCGTTTTCCTCCGTCCCCTTTGGATCACGGAAATAGCGGACGGCGATGGAGCGAACCGCCTCGAGGCCGGGACCACCGATGCGCGGGGACGGCGAGGGCTCGGAGCTGCCGGGGCCAAGTTCGACCTCCACGCGCTCGGCAAGACCCGCCGTGGCAACGGCGTCGCGGCAGCGGGCAACGACATCGGATGCGCTCGTGCCCTCGAGCATGCGGAAGTTGATATTGGCCCACATATCCTGCGGCATCACGTTGGCGCCAGTGCTGCCGCCCTCAATCTGCGTGGGCGCGCAGGTGGTGGTCACGAGCGGATAGAGCTTGTTGCTGGCGAGGCAGTCACGGACAATGACGTCCCCATTGGCGGCAATCTCATCCGCCGTGTAGAGCCCCAGCTCGACAAGCTGTGCGGCGAGCAGATCGGTCACGCGCGTCGGCCACTCGATATCGCAGATTGCGGCGATAACTCGGCTCAGCACCTCGAGCGATGTGCCGCCGAAAGGATTCGACGAATGCCCACCTGCGCTCTTCGTCTTGAGCACGATATCGGCATAGCCCTTTTCGGCGAGATCGGCATGCATAAGCCAACCCTCGCCCGCGCCATACTCGGCAGCCGAAACGATGCGGTAGTCACCCTCGTCGATCAGGTACTCAAGCTCAATGCCGCGTTCCTCGAGCACGCGGCCGATAGCCCCCGCGCCATACTGCGTGGTTTCCTCGTCCTGGCCAAAGGCGAGCAGTAGCGTGCGCTTGTGCTCCCAGCCGTGCGCTAACGCATACTCAACCGCCTCGAGAATGCCTGCGACTTGGTCTTTCATGTCGATAGCGCCGCGACCCCAGATGTAGGTGTCATCCACGTGGCCGCTAAAGGGGGCGTGCGTCCAGTCGGCCTCGGTGCCGGGCACCACGGGAACCACGTCCATGTGGCCCATGAGCATAACGGGTTTAAGGGCAGGGTCGGAACCGCCAAGTGTCACCAGCAGCGAGCGATCGATAAGCTCGACCTCGCCCGCCGCGAACACGTGCGGCCACGCCTGTTGCATATAGGCACGCAGGTCATCGAACGGTTGCCAGTCCACCGCCTCGGCATCCATGCTCGAGATAGTCGGAAACGACAGCACGCGGCCCAGGCGCTCGCACGCGCCGGCCTCGTCCAGATCGGCAAAATCGTCCTCATGCGCAAAGAAGCGCCAAACCTCGGCCATGCCTTCCTCCAAAAAAACGTGACGGGGAATCGTCGTTTTCCCCATCACGTTTATCACATGTTGCTATTTTCCGTCGTTGAGGTAGCGCGAGAGGAACTCGCGGGTGCGCTGATGCTTGGGGTTGCCGAAGAGCTCCGCCGGGGCGGCGTCCTCGAGCACCACGCCTTGGTCCATAAAGACTACGCGGTCGGACACCGTGCGAGCGAATGCCATCTCGTGCGTGACGACGACCATGGTCATGCCGTCGGCCGCGAGCTTACGCATGACGTCGAGCACCTCGCCCACGATCTCGGGGTCGAGCGCCGAGGTCGGCTCGTCAAACAGCATAATCTGCGGATTCATGCACAAGGCGCGGGCGATGGCAACGCGCTGCTTTTGGCCACCGGACAGGCGACCCACCGCGGCATGCGCAAATTTCTCGAGCCCCACGCTCGCCAGATGCTTCAGCGCGACCTTTTCGGCCTCGGCCTTGCCCATCTTTTTGAGTGTGACGGGCGCGAGCGTGCAGTTGTCGAGCACGTCCATGTTGTTGAACAGGTTGAAGCCCTGGAACACCATGCCGATGTCCTCGCGCAGTTTATTGATATTGCAGCGCTCAGCAGTAAGGTCCTGACCGTGGAACCAGATGCGACCCGCGTCCGGGGTCTCGAGCAGGTTAAGGCAGCGCAGAAACGTCGACTTGCCCGAGCCAGAGGCGCCGATGATGGTGACGACCTCGCCGGATTTGATGGACAGGTCGATACCCTTGAGAACCTCTAACTCGCCAAAGCTCTTGCGCAGGCCCTCGACACGGATAAGCGGCTCGCGGGCGTTCGCGGGCGTGGTGTTGTTCTGAGTCATGGTTGCTCCTCCTAGTTAGAGCTCGGCAGCGTCTGCGGCGCCTCGGCACCAAGACGGCGACCAAAGGCCTCGAGTAGGCGGCTCGCCACGAGCGTCAGGATCAGGTAGACCACGAGCGCCACGCAGTAGACCTCCATCTGGCGGTAGTACACGCCGGCGACGGTAGTGGTGGCGTACATGAGGTCGAACACGCCGATGACCGAGAGCACCGACGAGTCCTTGATGTTGATGATGAGCTCGTTCGTGAGCGCCGGGATCGCGTTTTTAATGCCCTGGGGAAACACAACTTTGCGCATGGCCTGCCACTGCGACAGACCCAGCGAGCGCGCCGCCTCGGCCTGACCGGGATCGATCGACTCGATGCCGCCGCGCAGGACCTCCATCATGTAGGCAGTAGAGTTGAGTGAAATGGTCACGAGACCCGCGGTAAAGGTGCTCCAGATCTGGTTGGCCTCGGCCGTGCTCAAGCCGGTGCCGCGCAGAACGGTAAAGCCCGCGTAATAAATGAGCAGGCCCTGGACCATCATGGGCGTACCGCGCACGATGGTGGAGTAGACGGTCGTAAAGCCGCGGCCGATGCTCTTAAAGAAGCGCACCAGGTCGTTATCCACGCGATCGAACGTCTGAATACGCAGGAACACAAAGAGCAGCGCCAAGAAGAAGGCGATGACCGTGCCGAAGGTGGCAAGCGCGATGGTGATCTCGATACCGCGGATAAAGAAGTCGCCGCTCTTGTAGGTCATGTAGACCAAGCTCGACAGAAAGTCGCTGGGATTGGAGTCCGAGACAATGCTCACCTGCACCAGGTCGATAAACGACATGACGCAGCGGTCGATAAAGAAGATCACCGCGATGGCAACCACGACATAGCTGCCCAGGCGCGCGCCGCGACGGCAACGCTCGGATGCAAACGGCGACTTTTGACGATAGTCATTCCAGTGCATGAGCTTGGTGACCAGCGCCGCCGCCGACACGACGAGCCAGGCCCAGAGGATTGCCCAGAGGCAGTCCTGGAACACACCCGTGGGCGCCAAGAAGCTCAGCGGCGTGGGGTTGCGCTGACTAAACGCCAGACCGAGCGCAGCGATGGCGCTCGTGCCCAGATACACATAACGGTGGTCGGCCTTGATAAAGGAGGCCAGACGATTGATAGCTTTCATGCTGCCTCCCTATGCCGGCTGACGGTCGAGGCACGCGTCCCACATTTGGTCGCGTTCCTCTTGGCTAACGCCCTTGAGCGTCTTATTGATAAGTTTGAGCAGCTTGTCCGAGCCCTTGCGGCAGCCGACGTTTGACGTGACCTCCTGCTTAAAGCCCTCGCCCTCCGCAAAGCGAATGGGCACAATGCCCGGGTTTTGGGCCATATAGCCCTTCTCGTTTTCGGTGTTGTAGGTCACGGCGTCGCAGGTGCCCTGCAGCAGGTTCGAGAACACCGTGGGCACCGAATCGACCGGATTTTTGTGGACGACGCCCGGGATCTCGTCGATGACAGTATCGAGCATGGTGTCCTTTTGGCCGAGCACCGTGGCGCCGCTAAAGTCGCTGAGCTTGGTCGCATTTTGGTAGGGCGAGCCCTCTTTTACGAACAGGCCAAAGTAGCCGATAAAGTACGGATCGGAAAAGCCGACGGACTCCTCGCGCTCGGGCGTGGCGCTCATGCCGGCAATAATGAGGTCGATTTGGCCGTTGTTGAGCGAATCGATGAGGCCTGAGAAGCTCTGCTTGACGGCAACGGGCTCGCCGCCGAGGGCCTTGCAGAGGATCTTTGCGATCTGCACGTCGTAGCCATCGGCGTAAGCGCCCTGCACGTTGTCGATGGGGATCGTGAACTCGCTGGCCTCGGAAACCTGCCAGTTGTACGGGGCGTAGGCCGCCTCCATGCCGATGCGGATCTTATCCTTGCCGATCACAGAATCGGACAGGTCGTCGCGACCGCCGCCCGTCGTGGACTGAACTACTTCCAGCGTGGAGGGACGCTGGCAGCCGGCAAGTGCGCCGGCGACGACAGAAGCGCTCGCAGCGAGAGCGCTACCCAAAAAGATGCGACGGCTGCATACCGGCTGTGGATGCGCGTCGCGTTGATGGGGAGAATGCATAATCTGCCTTCCCTGTTGAATCGTATGCTGACGACTTAACAGGATATACGCCAGCGACCAGCAGCGCAGCACAAGCTCGAAAAATTAATAGACACACGGTAGTCATTGGGAGCGTCGATGTTTTGGCAATGCCAGCGGGCGCCACCCAGAGCGAACAAGTTAGCATGAAAAAGGCAAGGCATAGACCTTCTGGTC
>URTP01000122.1 GCA_900550835.1 uncultured Collinsella sp.
CCGCGTCATGGTCTCGCCCGCCCCCCTCGCCCTGCCTGCCAGTATGGATGCTAACTGCGAGGTGCAGGTCGTCGAGGGTGACTTGCCGGCACATCGTCTGGCCTTTGAGGACGCCCGCAGGCTTGCCGCGCAAATCGCGCCGGAGCTCGAGCTTATCTATGGCTTTGAATGCGATTGGTACGAGGGCTGCGAACCCTTGGTTGAGCGCTGGTCCCAGGGCGCCGTGGTGCGCTTGGGCAGCGTGCATTGGATTGGCGACCCGGGCGATATCATGGCCGGCGCCGCGGGCACGGCGGGAACGGAGAGCGTCGCTCGTCCCGATACGCCCGATTCGCTTTGTGGCTGGATCGACGACGATACCAACCTGCATGTTTGGGAAAACTTAGGCGTACGCGGCGTATGGGAACACTACGTCGACGACTGGTGCCGTGCTTGCGAAAGCTCGCTCAACTTTGACGTGATGGCCCACCCCGACCTGGTCATGCGCTTTTCGAAGGAAGGCTTTGCGCCCGACTTTGACCCCGCGCCGTTTTGGCAGCAGATGGCCGAGTGCGCGCACGATACGGGTCGCCGCGTTGAGGTCTCGACGGCTGCACCGCGCAAGGGCCTTGACGACTACTATCCCGCAACCGGCCTTTTGCGCTGTTTTGCCCATGCCGAGGTGCCCATTACCTTTGGCTCAGACGCGCACCGCGCCTGCGATATTTGTTGGAACATCCGCGAGGCCCAGGCCCACGCCTACGACTGCGGCTACCGAACCTTCGATATCCCCCACCCCACCGGCGAATGGGAACCCACGCCCCTCGCCTAACTGGTCGTTTAAGAACGTCCCCAATGACTAGTGGCGGCGGGCGTTGAGTTCGCCGAGGGGTATGCCGTAGCGCTCGAGCGTCACGAGCAGGTGGTAGATCAGGTCGCCGGCCTCGTAGCGGATGTGATCGTGGTCGTTATCCTTGCAGGCCATGATCACCTCGCTCGCCTCCTCGGCAAGCTTCTTGAGAAGCTCGTCCTCGACGTCGGTCAGCAGACGCGCGGTATAGCTCTCCTGCGGCGATGCGTCGCGACGACCGTGAATCACCTCGGCCAGTCCCGTCAGCGTCTCACCGATGTTTCCCGGCTGCACGTTAGCTGTTCTGACTCCCATGGTTATTTCCTCTCGTTACTGCAGCGTAAAGTAGGTACCGGCCTCATCGAACCGAGGCTTTGCGCCCTTTTTCTCAAAGAACTCGACGATGACGGCATGGGCCTCATCGAGCCTTTCCTTCTCGGCCTCGAGCCAAAGCGACTGCGCCCCGCAGGCATCAGTCAGGTGCACGCGGCATGGCACGCCCGCGCGGAGGAGCTCGGTGTTGCATTCGGCGACCTCGAACGGCGTCACGACTTTCATCGCACTCCCCCTTCCACGCGCTTAAAGAAGCAGGTACGGTTGCCGGTATGGCAGGCCGGGCCCGGTGAGTCCACCTTGACCAGCAGCGTATCGCTATCGCAGTCGGCCCAGAGCTCCTTGACCTCCTGCATGTTGCCACTCGTCGCGCCCTTGTTCCAGAGCTCCTGACGGCTGCGACTCCAAAACCACGTGGTCCCGGTCTTGAGCGTCAGCCCCACCGATTCCTCGTTCATCCAAGCAACCATAAGCACCTCACCGGTGTCATGCTGCTGAACCACGCAAGGAATCAGCCCGCGGGCGTCGTATTTAAGCTCGGTAGCATTTATTACCTCAGTCATCATTTCTCCCAAGTAACAAACGAAATCCCACAGGTCGGCGAGGGTTGTCCAGGTGCCGCAGGTTGCCGCGAAAGAGGAGCGACGCGTACTTTGGTACGCGAGCGACGGTTTGAGCGGCAAGATGCGGTGCCTGGGCAAGCCGCAGCACTAGAAGTCCAGCCTCACAGGGATGCCTTGGCTGGCCATATACTCCTTCACCTGGCGAATGCTGAAAGTTCCAAAGTGAAAGACGCTGGCCGCCAGCACGGCATCGGCCTCGCCCTCGATCACGCCCTCGGCAAAATGCTCGAGCGTGCCCACGCCGCCGCTTGCGATCACCGGGATCGGCACCGCGCGCGCCACGGCGCGGGTGAGTGCCAGGTCGAAGCCAGCCTTGGTGCCGTCGCGATCCATGCTGGTGAGCAAGATCTCACCGGCGCCGCGACGAGCCGCTTCCTCGGCCCACGCCACCGCATCGATACCCGTGGCGTTGCCACCGCCCGCCGTGAAGACCTCCCACTTGTCGGCATCCGGCTGCCCAGGCAGGCCGACGCGCTTGGCATCGATCGCCACGACCACGGCCTGGCTGCCAAACGCCGCGGCAGCTTGGCTGATCAGCAACGGGTCGCGCACGGCGGCAGAGTTGAGCGATACCTTGTCGGCACCGGCCGCCACCATCGTTCGCATGCCCGCAAGGTCGCGAAAGCCACCGCCCACGGTGTAGGGAATGGCGAGCTCCTCGGCCGCATGCGCCGCCATCTCGATGGTCGTCGCACGGTTGTCGCTCGTGGCAGTGATGTCCAGGAACACGACCTCGTCCGCACCCTCGCGATCGTAGGCACGGGCAAGCTCCACCGGATCGCCCGCATCGCGCAGGCTCACAAAGTTGACGCCCTTGACCACGCGGCCGTCCTTAACGTCCAGGCAGGGAATGACGCGTTTGGTAAGCATGGGCTACTCCTCCCCTCGCGCGGCGGCCAACGCCTGTACCAGCGTAAAGTTGCCCTCGTAGAGCGCGCGACCGGTGATGGCGCCCTCAATAGCGCCCTCGCCCACCGCGGCGAGCGCACGGATATCATCGAGCGTCGAGATGCCGCCCGACGCCACAACGGGAAAGCCCGCGACCTCGGCCACGTGGCGATATGCTGCCACGTCGATGCCCGTCTGCATACCGTCGCGCGCGATATCGGTATACACCAGATGTTTAAAGCCCAGCTCGGTGAGCTGCGCCACGGCGTCGTCGAGCGCCACACCCGCGCCGTCGCGCCAACCATTCACCTTGACCTGGCCGTCACGGGCGGCAATGTCTGCCACCAGTAACTCGCCAAAGCCTTGCGCCGCCACCTCGGCAAATCCCGGCTCGGTCACGAGCACCGTGCCTAGCGCGATGCGACGCGCGCCGTAGCCGGCCAGCTCGTCGATGCGCGCGAGCGAACGAACGCCGCCGCCCACGTCCGCGGACAGACCGTCGACGCCGCAGATGGCCTTAATCGCTGCCGAGTTGGCAGCGCACGCGTCCTCGTCCTCGCCAAAGGCAGCGGACAGGTCGACGACGTGCACCCAGCTCGCGCCCTGCTCGGCAAAGGAGCGGGCAACGGCCACGGGGTCGTCAGAATACACCTTACAGCGGCTCCGGTCGCCGCGCTCCAGGCGCACGACCTTGCCGCCGATCAAATCGATTGCGGGAAACAGAATCATCGGCCGGCCCCCTCGACGATGCTCACGAAGTTCTTAAGGATGCGCTGACCCAGCGCAGAGGATTTCTCGGGATGGAACTGGCAGCCCCACACGTTGCCGTGGCGCACGATGCACGGGAAGCTCCGTGTATAGTGCGTGCGCGCCAACACATCGGCGGCATCGACGTCGTCGGCCACCGCGTAGCTGTGAGTGAAATACATGTTGGCGCCCTCGGCAAAACCGGCAAGCAACGGATCGGCCGCACCGGCGGGCGTCATGCGCACCTGGTCCCAGCCCACGTGCGGGACCTTCAGACGGCTCGACTCCAGGTGCGTGCACGAGCCACGCATGATGCCCAGGCCATCGCCCCAGGGCCCACCGGCCTGCTCGGAGGCATCGTCGTCCGCGTCCGCGTCCTCGTTCGCAGGCACGCCCTCGTTGCCGCGCTCAAAAAACAGCTGAAGGCCCAGGCAGATGCCGAGCAGCGGAGTTCCGGCGGCAACGGCATCGAGCACGGCCACCTCCTCGCCGCTCTGACGCATAAAGGCGATCGCGTCATAGAACGCACCCACGCCCGGGATGACCAGGCCGTCGGCGTTGCGGATCTGCTCCGGATCGTCCGACGTGCAGGCGGCAGCACCGGCGCGCGCAAGCCCGCGCACGACGAGTTGCCCTTGTGGTAGTCGACCACCACGATCTTCGGTTCGCCCACGCGGCCCCTCCACTTCTCATCATCCAAAACCACCACAAAGAGGACAGGCATCTTCGTGGTGGTTTTACCCTTGTGACGGTTACAGCGAGCCCTTGGTGCTGGGGATACCCTGCACGCGGGGATCGAGTTCGCAGGCGCGGCGCATCGTGCGGCCCACGGCCTTAAAGGCGGCCTCGATAATGTGGTGCGAATTGCCGCCCGCCAGCTCGCGCACGTGCAGCGTGAGCTTGGCATCGCGCGCAAAGGCATAGAAGAACTCGACGGCCAGCTCGGTATCAAAGCTGCCCACGCGCTCAGTCGGCACGGGCAGCTCGCAATAGGCCTGCCCGCGACCCGAGATATCCACGGCGGCCATCACGAGTGTCTCGTCCATGGCGATCGCCGCGTCGGCAAAGCGCGTAATACCCGCCTTGTCGCCCAGCGCCTGGCAAAACGCCTCGCCCAGCACAATGCCCGTGTCCTCAACGGTGTGGTGCGCGTCGACCTCGACGTCGCCCACCGCATGCACCGTCAGATCGAACAGGCCATGGCGGCCAAAAGCGTTGAGCATGTGGTCGAAAAACGGCACGCCGGTCGAGATATCGCACACGCCAGATCCGTCCAGGTCGAGCTTTACGACAATGTCGGTCTCGCCCGTCTTGCGGGTTACCTCGGCATAGCGGTCCATCTACATCTCCTCCTTCACCAGCGCGGCAAACGCGGCCAGCACCTCGTCGTTTTCCTGCGGCGTACCCACAGTGATGCGCAGACAGTCCGCAAGCCCCGGCGCGTAGCTAAAGTCGCGCACCAAAATCGAATACTCGTCGCGCAGACGCTCGCGCACGCGCGTGGCATGCGGCGTGCGCACGAGCACAAAGTTCGCCGCGCTCGGCCATGCCTCCACGGGCATGCCCTCGGCAGCCATTGCGCGCAGGGCGCACAGCTCGCGCTCGCGCTCGGATGCGATCTGTGCCACCACGGGCGTGTAGGCATCACGGGCACGCACGCAGGCAAGTGCTGCCGCCTGGCTCAGCACGTTAACTGAATAGATCTGGCGAATCGCCGCGAACACGTCGATGACTTCCGGCGCCGCGATCACGTAACCCAGACGCGTACCGGCAGCGCCAAACGCCTTGGACAACGTATGCAGAATCACCAGGTTGGGATGCTCGGCGATAAGCCCCTGCGCCGTGGTGACCGCGCCAAACGAATCGTCGGCAAACTCCACGTAGGCCTCGTCAACCATTACCATGCCGGGGCACGCATCGCACAGCGCCGCGACAAAGTCGAGCGGTGCCACGTCACCCGTGGGGTTGTTGGGCGAGGTCACGATTGCCAGGTTGCACTCGGACGCCGCCGCAAGCACGGCTGCCTGGTCGAGCTCAAAGGTCGCGGGGTCGCGCCACACGTCGCGCACCTCGGTCTGACAGAGCGACGCAAAGAACGCATACTCGCTAAAGCACGGCGGGCAGTTGAGCAGGGTCCGTCCCGCGCCGCCAAACGCCAACAGGTAGTTATAAAGCAGCTCGTCGCCGCCGTTGCCCACGCAGACATTCTCGCGCGTCACGCCATGCCAAGCGGCAAGCTCGTCGCGCAGGTCGTTGGACATGGGGTCGGGATAGCGGTTGAGCGGCGTGGCGGCAAGCGCCGCATCAACCGCCTCGCGCACGTCGGCCGGCACGGGGTAGGTGTTCTCGTTTGCCGAAAGGTTGATGCGCGTGGGCGTAAAGTTGGGATCGTAGGGCTCAATGCCGGCCAAGTAGGGCTGGACGAGCTCCTTCATGCGCGGCGTGAGTTCGGCCATATTAGGCCTCCTTGCCAGTCGCG
>URTP01000123.1 GCA_900550835.1 uncultured Collinsella sp.
ACTGGGCTGCATCCACATCAGCAGCGCTTGGTATGTGCAAAAGCGCTTTGACCTGTCCAAGCCCGCCGCATTCCTGCTTTCCCTCTCGTTCACGTTTTGCAGCTGGACCATCAGCAACCTGCGCAACCCTCTCTGGATCGATTGCCTCATCCTGCTGCCCATCTGCGCCTACGGATGCCACGAGCTCATCCGCAAGCGGCGCATGATCCGCCTCGTCATCGCAACCGCGCTCAATGTCATGTTCTGCTGGTATACGGCCTACATCAGCATCCTGTTCCTCTGCATCTTCGTATTGATCGAATTTGTCGATTATGTTGCAGAAAAAGGATTTAGCTGGAAGCTCATGCTCGATCGGGCCCTGCGATTCGCCGGGGCCATCGCGCTTGGACTGCTTCTGTCCGCCTGGACCTTTTTGCCGACCATCCTTGCCATGTCCAAGGGTGGTCCCGTTCTAGCACTCGGCCCCCTACTTAAAACCAGCCTCAAGTCGGTCATCAGGGGCTTTCTTCCCTGCATGTGGGTAAGCAACGAAAGCACACCGCAGTTCTATTGCGGCATCATCATGATGCTGCTTGCGGTGAGCCTGCTGGTTAACCGCACGGTTTCAATCAAGACGCGCATCGCAACACTCGTCGTCACGATAATCCTGGTTGCAAGCTCCGTTTTGAGCCCGCTCGAGCACATCTGGTGCGGCATGCGCGTTCCCAACGGCTTCTACTCGCGCACGGCTTTTTTGCTGAGCTTCTTTGCGCTGTGGGCTGCAGGACACGCGCTGCAGGCGCTCAAAAACCAGCCCAAATTGCGTCAAGCCTATCGCCCCGTCGTCATCATGCCCCTCCTGGCACTAACCGCCATTGAGTTGTTTGCCAACGCCCATGTTATGTGGAACCAGCTGTACACAGGCTATTCCGAAAAAGCCAACAGCGCCTATGTCGCCACCGCAACCGACACTATCACGACCATTCAAGACCAGACTTCGGCGTCGTTCTATCGCATTGACCGCACAACCACACGCGTCGACAGCGCCGCCCTCAACGAAGGCTTGGCGCTTGGGTACAACCAGTTGTCTTCGTATTCGTCTGCCAACAACCCGCAGGCCATCGCACTGCTCAACTCCCTTGGATACAGCAGCGTCGGCGAATTCTCGACCCGTTATGCCGAGCCCATTCTTGCCGTTGATGCCCTGTTGGGAGTCAAGTACGCCATCGCCGAGCACGCGCCTTCGGGATACGCGGCAATGACTGAAATAGCCGATACAGCAAGTGCGGTGTACGAGAACCCCTATGCGCTCAGCGTTGGTGTCATGGCATCCAATGACATTCAAAACTGCACGTTGAAGGGCGAGAACCCCTTCGAAAAGCAAAACGACCTCTACAGCAAAATCCTGGGCCGCGAGGTAATGCTCTATACCAAAATCGAGGCCAAAAACACGGAGGATGACGAGAACTTAAGGCAGTGGAACGCCACCGTGCCGTCGGGTTCCATCGGGTATCTCTACATCAACAAAGATGCGACCGCCGGCAGTTATTGGCCCGTCACCCTTACCATCGACCAGCGAACGATCGGAAACGAGGCCTGGAGATTCGACAATAATATCCGCCAGATTGCGGATGCATCGGACTCCCCGAGTCAGCATACGGTGTCAATCGGAGTCGCAGAGGGCTATACAGACATGCCCCAAGACAATGAGCCGGTCTTTTACGCCCTCAATCTGGACGTTTTCGAGCAGATTATTAACGAGCTTAAGATGAGCGAATTTGTTCCGACGGTTTTTGAGGACGGAAGGATCGAAGGCGAGTATACCGCCAAGGATGACGGCAACCTACTGCTGAGCGTTCCGTACGATGAGGGCTGGAACGTAACGGTAAACGGAACCGCCACAGAACTAACGCCCGCCGCCGATAAGGGCTTGTCATCCCTGAACATGCAGAAAGGCGCGAATAGGATCGTGATGACCTACAAGACTCCGGGCGCCCTTGCGGGGCTTGCAGTGAGTCTGGCGACCGCCGCCGCCCTTGTTGCAGCGGGGCTATTCACCAGGCAAAAGAAAAGCCGCCGTTAAAGAACGGCGGCTTTTACTCTCGAAAAGTTAATAGCGGCTAGAGCGTCTTGAGGTACTCCCCCAGCTCTTCCTCCCAGTCGGGCATGTGGAACCCGACCGACTCGAGTTTGGACAGGTCGAGCGCGGAGTGGACCGGGCGCGGGGCGACGGGGCCGGCGGCATTCGCGTAGTAGTCGGCGGTCGACACCGGCACGACCTTGTCGCCATTGCCGTTGGCGGCCTCGAAGACGGCGCAGGCGATGTCCGCCCAGGACCTCACGGCACCGGAGCCGGTGCAGTCGTAGGTACCGTAGGGGGCGTGCGAGCCCAGCACGTGGAAGATGGCCTCGGCCATGTCGCGCGTGAAGGTCAGGCGTCCCAGCTGGTCGTCCACGACGGTGACCTTGTCCAGCTTGTCCTCGGGGTCGGCGACGCGGTCGGAGAGGCCCTTCATGGTCTTGACGAAGTTGTGGCCCTCGCCGATGACCCAGGAGCTGCGCATGACGTAGTGGCGCGGGCACCCGGCCACGGCGATGTCGCCGGCGGCCTTGGTCTGGCCGTAGACGGACAGCGGGCTGAATGGCTCCTCCTCGTCATGCACCTCCTCGGTGCCGTCGAAGACGTAGTCGGAGGACACGTGCACGAGCGTGATCCCGTGCCCGGCGCAGGCGCGTGCGAGAAGCGCGGGCCCCGTCGCGTTGGCCTTCCAGGCGGTCACGCGGCCCTCGGGGGTCTCGGCCCTGTCCACGGCCGTGTAGGCGCCGCAGTTGATCACGGTGCCGTAGAGCGACCAGTCGTACTGTGCGTATGCCTCCGGGTCGGACATGTCGAAGGTGTCGATGTCGCAGAAGTCGAAGTCCTTGGCGATGCCGCGC
This sequence comes from uncultured Collinsella sp., assembly GCA_900550835.1. Classification (GTDB taxonomy): domain Bacteria; phylum Actinomycetota; class Coriobacteriia; order Coriobacteriales; family Coriobacteriaceae; genus Collinsella. Next base: position 2,917 of record URTP01000123.1, read on the forward strand.
CCCTCGGCGAGCGCGCGCACCGCGCGGCCCAGCTGGCCGTCGCAGCCGGTGACGAGGGTGCGCTTCGGCGCCATGGGGACGACGTCCTTGAGCATCGGGTGGTTGAGGTCGGCCTCGGAGACGGTGGCCTCCTCCAGCGGGATCGGCCACTCGATGGCGAGCTCGGGGTCGGCGAGGTTCACGAAGGTGTAGGTCCTCTTGAGCTCCAGCGACCAGTGGGCGTCCACCAGGTAGGTGTAGGCGGTGCCGTCCTCCAGCGCCTGGAAGGAGTTGCCCACGCCGCGCGGGACGTAGATGGCCTTCGACGGGTCGAGCGTGCAGGTGAACACCTTCCCGTAGGTGGCGCTGCCCTCGCGCAGGTCAACCCAGGCGCCGAAGACGCTGCCTCGCGCCACGGAGATGAACTTGTCCCAGGGCTCGGCGTGGATGCCGCGGGTGACGCCGCGGCTGTCGTTGTAGGAGATGTTGTTCTGGACGACGCGGAGGTCCGGGATGCCGAGTTCGGTCATCTTGGCGCGCTGCCAGTTCTCCTTGAACCAGCCGCGCGAGTCGCCGTGGACGGCCAGGTCGACGACCATCAGGCCCTCGATGCCGGTCTCGGCCACGGAGAGGTCCTTCTCGAATGCGATGTCTGCCATCTGTCTATCCCCTCCTACTGGCCCTGTGCGCGGTAGCGGGCCTCGGTGGCCTCCTTGGCCGGGCGCCACCAGGGCTCGTTGGCCACGTACCAGTCGATCGTCTGCTTGAGCCCCTCGGCGAAGTCGGTGTGCGCCGGCCTCCAGCCGAGCTCGCGCTGGAGCTTCGTGCTGTCGATGGCGTAGCGGCGGTCGTGGCCGGGGCGGTCGGCGACCCAGTCGAAGTCCTCGGGGTCCTTCCCCATCGCCTCCAGGATCATGCGCAGCACGGTGATGTTGTTCTTCTCCCCATTGGCGCCGATGAGGTATGTCTCCCCCGTGCGGCCCTTGGTCAGGATGTCCCAGACGGCCGAGGAGTGGTCCTCGGTGTGGATCCAGTCGCGGACGTTCTCGCCCTTCCCGTAGAGCTTCGGCTTGACCCCGTCGACGATGTTCGTGATCTGGCGCGGGATGAACTTCTCCACGTGCTGGTAGGGTCCGTAGTTGTTGGAGCAGTTGGAGATCGTGGTGCGCAGGCCGTAGGTGCGGGTCCAGGCGCGGACCAGCATGTCAGAGGACGCCTTGGTGCTCGAGTACGGGCTGCTCGGGTGATACGGCGTCTCCTCGGTGAACTTGGCCGGGTCGTCGAGCGCCAGGTCGCCGTAGACCTCGTCGGTGGAGACGTGGTGGTAGCGGATGCCGTACTTGCGGACGGCCTCCAGCAGGCGGAAAGTGCCCTCCACGTTGGTGCGCAGGAACGGCTCGGGGTCGGCGATGGAGTTGTCGTTGTGGCTCTCTGCGGCGTAGTGCACGATGGCGTCGTGGCCCGGGACGATGCGGTCCAGCAACTCCGCGTCGCAGATGTCGCCCACGACGAGCTCCACGCGGTCGGAGGGCAGGCCCGCGATGTTCTCGGGGTTGCCGGCGTAGGTCAGCTTGTCCAGGACGGTGACGTGGACGCCCGGGTGGTTGTCCACGACGTAGTGCACGAAGTTGCTGCCGATGAAGCCGCAGCCGCCCGTGACGATGATGTTCTTGGGTTCAAAGATCTCAGACATTATTCTCCTTATTTACGCAGCTTGCTGCTCAAGGCGCGCCACAAGCTGCTCTTCGGAATGGACAAACTCAAACGGTTCGTACTCGCCATATGCGGAGGGACGACTGATGGTAACGAGCTGAAGGTCAGAGGTGCCAAAACGACCCTGCACCCTTCGCATCATCTCAATAAGCTCCTTGCCCGGCTTAACGGCCATCACCAGCGAACCTTGCTTAGAAAACCACTTAGCAACCAGATAGCGCATCAGCCAACTCCCCTCTGAACTCAGCTTCATCATGAATCAAACCGGCCTCGTAACGCATTCGCAAGAAGGCACCGATCGACGAATCAACGGTCTTCTTATACAAATACTTGTGAAGCCAGTTATTTAACTGCCTATCAAAGAAGGTATTGTACTGAAGCTCTATCGGATAACAGCGAGCTTCACGCACATAATAGAGATGAACGCCACGATAACCGTCATCTATGGCTTTTCCAGCAGATAGATTAACAACTTTAAAATCAGAACTGCTTAACGCAAGAACGGATTCATAAGAATCAACAATGGATCGAAAGCCGAGCAAGTCATTAAAGACCTTACGCACTTGATGATCGGGCCAATAACGGTCCAGCTTAAGCTTGATAGACTGAAGAGATTTAATTCGACTGTCTATAGGCAAGTCAACCAATGCCGATTGGCCTTGATACCACTCATTAGCTCTAAAGAGCTCAGCAAGCAGAAGGTCCCGATCAAAATAATGTAGGTTCTTCTTAAGCGATATCCCCAGCTCGCTTTTATAAGAAAGGGATGAGAGCAACTCGACGGAGAGGCCATCGCGCTCCAGAATATCGGTCATCACTCATCCCCTTTCACCAGGCAATTAATACTCGCGCGGGCTGTTGACGATCTCGCCGGCGGCGACCTTCTTCAGGTGCCGCCCGTAGACCGACTTGCCGTAGGCCTTCGCGGCCTCCTCGAGCCCGGCGGTCGTGATCCAGCCGTTCTCCCAGGCGATCTCCTCGGGCACGGACACGGGCAGGTCCTGGGAGTGCTCCACGGCGCGGACGAACTCCGCGGCCTCGTGCAGGCTCTCCATTGTGCCGGTGTCCAGCCACGCGTAGCCGCGGCCGAGGGTGACGACGGACAGCGTCCCCTCCTCCAGGTACATCTGGTTGAGCGTGGTGATCTCCAGCTCCCCGCGGGCCGAGGGCTCGACCCCGTGCGCCTTGGCGGCCACGTCGCCCGGGTAGAAGTACAGGCCGGTGACGGCGTAGGAGCTCTTGGGCTCGGCGGGCTTCTCCTCGATGGAGACGGCCTTTTTATGC
>URTP01000124.1 GCA_900550835.1 uncultured Collinsella sp.
GAGATGGTGGTCCACCCGCCGCCGGCGGACGTGCGGCGCGGCCCCTTCCAGTCGAAGTCGGCGACGCCTTGCTCGTAGTCCGCGACCCAATCCCACGTGATGCGCTGGCGGATCGTGTACTCGTCGGTCTCGTCCGTGCCTTCGGCGGAGAAGCGCAGGATGTCGCCATCGCGGACCGGTTCGGAGTCGGCGAGCTTCGTCTCGTCGTCCTTGGCGTTCCGGTCGGAGCCTGGGAGCAGGGAGAGCAGGCGGTCGAGCATGTTCGGTTCGGACTCGGCGGACCTGGCGTCGGCGGACTTGCCGGACTTGGCGTCGGCGACTCGGTACACGGCCTTGTCCACGCCCTTGTCGGCGGACACGTTGGAGAGCAGTTCCTTGACGGTCACCGGGTTCTTGTCGGTGAAGGTCACGTGGATGACCTTGGTCTTGTCACCGGTCCCGGAATCGGTTTCGGTTCCGGTCTCGTACTTGGAGGAGGCCATCGTGACGGTCACCACGTCGCTTTCCACGGCGCCCAGATCGGGCCTGCCCTTGACTGCGTTGCCGAGGAAGTCGTTCTCCACCGCGTAGTCGTTGAGGTCGGAGACGACCTTGCCGGCGTTGATCGCCTTCGAGCCCGCGACCGGACGGTAGCCGTCGAACGCGGCTTTCTCGCCGGTGCGCGCATGCTCGGCGCCGCTCTTGAGGGCGGATGTCGGAGCCGAACCGGCGCCCGCAAGCACTGCGGACACGTCGTCGGCCTCGATGGCGTTGGCGTCGGAGGTGGGCTTGTTCGCGTAGTTGACGTACATGTTGTTGTCGTACGTCTGGCCGCCGTTCTGGCTGCCGCGGTTCCAGGTCTCCGTCTTCTTCGTGTTGGTCGCGTTGATGAAGATGTTGTTCTCGAACAGGGACTGCGAGTTGGAACGCTTAGTCAGCACCTGGCTGTCGGCGTCCACGTAGACGGTGTTGTTGTAGATGTGGTTGCCGGGGCCGTTCGACGGCAGGTCGAACACGCCCTGACGGTCGTTCTGCGAGATATTGTATCGGAACGTGGTGTTAACCGCGTACCAGTTGCAGATCATCAGCGAGGCGAAGCTGTTGCCGTACGAGTAGTTGTACTGGTACAGCGTGCCGTCGCCGTAGTCGGCGTCCCACGCCTGGCCGTCGCCGTTGCCGTGCTCGGCGTTGAGGTTGTTGTACATCTCGTTGTACTGGAACACTGGATCCTTGCAACGCCACGGCCAGATGCCGGCCGCCACGCGTCCGCCGTAGGAGCCGGGCTGCGTGTAGTCCTGCGTGTTGATGTGCTTCGAGACGCTGTCGCCCACATTGTGTTCGATGACCGGGCGGTCGCAGTACATCAGGGTGATGGCGTCGCCGCCGGCGCCCTTGACGTAGTTGTTCTCGATGCGCACGTTGGTGGAACCGTACTTCGCGATGAGGGCGTCGTCGATGGAGCCGTCGCCGTAGTTCGCGTCGATGTAGTTGAGGTAGGCGGTGTAGCCGACGGCGATGCCCCAACGATCCACGTCCTTGACGGTGCTGTTTCTGATGGTGACGTGGTCGAAGCGTGAGACGTGCTCCCTGAGCCAGACGTCGGTTTCGGCGCTCGTGTTCTCCATGGGGTAGTGGGCCATGAAGTAGATGCCGCCGTTGGCCATGTGCTTGTTGTAGATGTTGCCGTCCACGTCGTGGATGTAAAGGTTGTCGAGCGTCACGTTGCTCATCGTCGCGCCGTTCTCGGCGATGCCGGCCACGCCGGTGCGGTCCATGCGCGAGGCGCTGCGGTCGAGTTTTGTGCCGTCGGAATCAGGGGTGTCGGTCCACTTCCACGTGTCGATCGGATCGTAGACGTCCGCGTCGTCGTTGGTGATCTCCAGGTTGGAGACGGTGATGTACGACACGTCCTTGAGTAGCAGCGTGGTTGAGACGGTGCCCTTGTTCTTGTGGTTGCCGACGTTGGCACGGTAGTCCTGCTCCCACTGGCTGCCTTTGACGCCGTTCGACGCGATGACCGGCTTGCCTTCGTCGGCGTCGCCGTAGGCGGAGATCGTGATCGGCGCGTCGGCGTTGCCGGCGGTGTCCTTGATGTGCAGGTACTGGTCGTTGAATTCGGAGCCGTATTCCAGCAGCACCGAATCGCCCGGACCGAGGTCCGAGGCGATGTCGTTGACCTTGGTCAGGGACTTCCAGGGCGCGTTTTCGCTGGTGCCCGCGTTGGCGTCGTCGCCGTGTGCCGACGACACGTAGTAGGTGGTGCCTGATGACGTGGTCGTAGCGGTCTCCTTTCCTTGCGTTGCTGACTGCGCGAACGCAGCGGTCGGCAACGCCAGCGCGACGGCCACGCCCATTGCGGCCGTCGCGGCTATGGCTTGTCTGCCCTGACGGGATGTCATGCCGCTTTCCTTCCTTTCGATTGTGGCGCACCGGCGTGCCGGTGGGGTGCCGGGCGTGTCCGATATGTCCTCGGTCCGTTTCCGGTATGGCCTTCGGCGTGGTTTCGGTGTGGAACCGGAGCGGTCGCCGGTGCGCTTCGGTGTGCGTTCCGGTGTGCTTCCGACGTGCTTATGGTTGCCGGTGTTTTGTATGGGTTGTTGCTGTTTTCCGTGTTCTGTTGTTTTCTGTTGTTTTTCTTTTATTCCGGCTGTTCGCCGTGGGTTGATGGTGGGTTGATGGTGTGGTCCGGCCTCTCTGCCGGACGTTTCTGTAAACAAGGTTTACAAATCAATGAGTGTATCCGACATCGCGCATAACGGCAAAGCCGTACGGTGTGGCGCGGCGTTGCGGAGGCGTGGCGTGCGGTGATGGGGGCGTGGCGGCGCGGTGTGGTGCGACGGCGCGGTGCGGCGTTGCGGCGTGATATGGCGGATGTCCGGCGACGTGCCGGTTATCGGAAAAAGATATAGCCGATTCGCGGGCGCGCGGCGACGCGCGTCGCGCGACTCGCCTACGATACCGTTCATGGTCACTCCCAGAATCAGCTATGCGCACCTGCTCGCCGAGCCGAACCCGAAGCATGTCGAGAGCCTTCTGAAGTTCTTCGAGGCGGGGCGCTCCAAGCGCGGCACCGGTGGTTTAGGTGTCGAGATTGAGCATCTGCCGGTGCATGACGCCGACGACACGGCCGTAAGCTACTACGAGCCGAACGGCATCGAAGCGTTCCTCAAACGGCTCGCTCCGTATTATGACGAAAGCAAGGAATACTGGGAGAACGGCCATCTGGTCGGACTCGCGCGCGAAGGCGTTGCGGTGTCGCTCGAACCGGGCGGCCAGGTGGAGGCTTCCATCGGCGTGCTTCATGAGCCGGGCGACCTCAACGGCCTGTACGCCGACTTCCGGTGTGAGGCGGACCCGATCCTCGAGGAGCTGGGCTTCCGTTTCGTCAACTACGGATACCAGCCGAAGTCGAGTTTCGTCGACGTGCCGGTCAATCCGAAAGGCCGCTATGACGCGATGACCGACTTCCTTGGCCGCGTCGGCCAGTTCGGTCCGTGCATGATGCGCTGCTCCGCCTCCACCCAGGTGAGCATCGACTATGTCGACGAGAAGGATTCGATCGATAAGATGCGCGTCGGCACCGCCATCGGGCCGATTCTCGCATGGTTCTTCCGCAACACCCCCTACTTCGAGGGCCGTCTCAACCCGTATCCGCTGCTGCGCCAGCGCATGTGGGACTACCTCGACTTCCAGCGCACCAACGTGACCCCCGGCCTGTTCGACCAGCGTTTCGGCTGGGAGGACTACGCGCGTGACGTGCTGTCCACGCCGCTGATGTTCGCCGACCTGACGCACACGCCCGAAGCGGTGGAATCGGGGCTGAGCCGCAAGGAGCTGCATCGCGCCGCCTTCCGTGAGAACGCTGGCGAGGTCTACCCGGACCGCGAGCTCAACGCGTACGAAATCAACCACATCATCTCCACGCATTTCAACGACGTGCGTCTCAAGAACTTCATCGAGTTCCGCCACTGGGATTCGCTGCCGATCGAACGCGTCGAACGGCTCACCGAGATCATCGCGTCCCTGTACTACGTGCCGTCCAACCGCATCCGTCTCGAAAGCTACTTCGACGGGCTCACCGAGGAAGACGTGTTCGAAGCCAAGGCGAACATCCAGGCGCACGGCCGCGAATCCAACCCGTATGGCCAGCCGCTCGACTTCTGGCGTGAGTTCCTCGGCCTCGAGGGCCTGCTCGACGATATTCCCGGAGATCCGAAGCACCCCGACGTGTTCCAGCGCTGACCGGGTTCCATGCCGGCCGTGATTCGGGCCGGAGCGTCCTGGCGGGCGTTCTGGCCCTTGTCGTACCGGCCGCGGCCTGCCAGGTGCCGGGTGTGTTTGGTCTAGGATTACGAAAACCCCGGTCGGTGGTCGGCTGGCCGGGGTCGCGCCAGAACTCCCTGTTCACCATCACCGCCGACACGCACGAGGTGCGCCACAACCCCGAATACTACGTGATGCGCCACTTCTCCAAGTACGTGCGCCCCGGCGCGAAGGTGCTCGGCACCACCAGCCACTTCAACTCCATGGCCATCGCCTTCCGCAACCCGGACGGCACCATCGTGGTCGTGACCCAGAACGCGCTGGAGGACGAACGCCCGTTCGAGTTCGCCGACCCGGCCGACGCCTCCCGTGGCTTCAAGGCCACGCTCGCCCCGCGCTCCTTCAACACCTTCGTCATCGAGTGACCGCACGGAACCCAGAAAGGCGAACACAACCATGACCGCGACCACACCGGAAACCACAGTCGAAACGCTGCCCTACAAGAACCCCGACCTGCCCGCCTCCGAGCGCATCGCCGACCTGCTCTCCCGCATGACCCTCGAAGAGAAGGTCGGCCAGATGATGCAGCTCGACGCCCGCGGTGGCGACCTCGACGAGCTCATCGTGAACAAGCACGTCGGCTCCATCCTGCACACCAGCCCCGAGGACCTGCCGCGCGCCGTCGAAACCGTGAACACCAAGACCCGTCTCGGCATCCCACTCGTCATCGGCGACGACTGCATCCACGGCTACTCCTTCTGGCCCGGCGCCACGATCTTCCCCTCCCAGCTCGGCATGGCGTTGAGCTGGGACCCGAAGGCCGGCGAAGCGGCCGGCCGTGCCACCGCCGAAGAAGTCTCCTCGACCGGCGTGCACTGGACGTTCTCCCCGGTGCTGTGCATCGCGCGCGACACCCGCTGGGGTCGCGTGGACGAGACCTTCGGCGAGGACCCCATGCTCATCGGTGAGATGGCCTCCGCCATGGTCAAGGGCTATCAGGGCGGTGCCCAGGCCGGCGAGACGCTGCCGAAGGACGCGATCCTCGCCTGCGCCAAGCACTTCGCCGGATACTCCGAGACCCAGGGCGGCCGTGACGCCTCCGAAGCGGACCTGAGCCACCGCAAGCTTGAATCCTGGTTCCTGCCGCCGTTCGAACGCATCGCCAAGGAGGGCTGCGGCACGTTCATGCTCGGCTACGAGTCCATCGAAGGCGTACCGGTCACGTTCAACAAGTGGCTGCTCACCGACAAGCTGCGCGGCGCATGGAAGTACAACGGCACCCTCATCACCGACTGGGACAACGTGGGCCGTTCCGTATGGGAGCAGAAGGTCAAGCCCGACTACGTGCACGCCGCCGCCGACGCGGTCAAGGCCGGCAACGATCTGGTCATGACCACGCCGGGGTTCTACGACGGCGCCATCGAGGCCGTGCACACCGGTCTGCTCGACGAGTCGCTCATCGACGAGGCTGTTGCGCGCATCCTTGCGCTCAAGTTCCGCCTCGGCCTGTTCGAGGACCCGCGTCTGCCGGACGAGAAGCGCATCAAGGCCGTCATCGGCTCCGAGGATCACCGCCGCGTGAACCTCGAGCTCGCTCGCGAGGCCGTTGCCCTGCTGCGCAACGACGGCGGA
>URTP01000125.1 GCA_900550835.1 uncultured Collinsella sp.
CCCGTTGGGCGCCGCCGGTCTTCGACGTGGACGGCGTGCGTATCGCCGTGATCTTCGACTTGGACCGCGAGCTCGAGATGCTGCCGACCGGCGTCGACCTCATCGTCTATTTTCAGTTCAACGCGTTTGATATGACCGACCGCGAGACGGCCGCCATCGCCGCCGTTCGCAGCGGTGCCTACCGTAAGATCGCGTCCAAGCGCAGCGTATGGTTTGCCTGGATGGCACCGGTCGGTGCCTATGACGAGTCGGTGTATACCGGCGGGTCGTTTGTGCTCGACGACTGCGGGCGCGTAGTGGCCCAAGCGCCGTGCTTTGAGGAGAGCCTGCTGGTTCAGGAGATTCAGCGCGGCGTAATGCTCGATGCTTTGGAGGACCACGAGCTGCCCGAGTTTCGTTCCGAGGAGTGGTTGTGGCAGGCGCTGGTGCTCGCTGTGCGCGATAACGCCCGTGCCCATGGTACGTCGCGCGCCGTGGTGGCGCTCGAGGGCGATCTGCCGTCGTCCCTACTTGCGGCGCTGGCTGTCGATGCATTGGGCTCGCGCAACGTGATCGGCCTGGTGCTGGACCGCAACCGCATCTTTACGCCGGCGCAGGAAGAGGCCGAGACCGCTCGTTGCGCCGCCGTTCGCGCGATTGCCGAGCGTCTGCATATTCGCACGGTTGAGCGCGATGCGCCGGATGCGGCGCGCGTACTCGACCGCGATGTGTCGGCGGGCGATGCCCAGCGCCTGCGTTCGCGTGCGCTGGGCCTCATGCTGGAGGACACGGCGCTCGAGCTGGGCGCGATGGCTCTGAGCCCGCTTTCCAAGACCGAGTACGCGTTGGCGGCACCGGCGCTTTGCGGTGGCTACCAGGGCGATTACGCGCCCTTTGGCGATGTGTATCTGTCGACCCTCGAGTTTGTGGCGCGCGTACGCAACCGTACGTCTGCCGTGGTGCCCCAAGAGCTCGTGACGCTCAACGCGGTGGAAGATTGCATGGAGCGCGTGCTGGCACAGGCGCTCTCGACGCTTGACGGTCCGGTCGACATGCTCGACCGCGCGGCGCAGCTGCTCGGTGGGCTCGAGCCGGGCGAGGTCGATGGTGCGCTTGAGTCGCACGTGGACCGCAACCGACCCTTCGACGACATCCCAATGGCCGCCGGCAAGCCCGAAGCTTGCTCGCTGCTGCTGATGCTCGTGCGTCAGGGCGAGGCCGCCCGCCGCATGCTGCCGACGGCGCCGATCGTCTCGGCCCGTTCGTTTGTCGAGCGCGCCTGGCCGTACATGCTCGCGTGGTCCGACCTGGGGCTGAGCGGCAAGGAACGCATGACGGTCGATTCGCTGGCGCGCGCTGAGGTGAACCGCTTTGCCGACGAGGATACAAGCGAGCGCATGCGTGGCGAGATGATGGGCATATTGGGTGACCTGTTGGGTATTTCGCCCGAGCAGATGGAGGAGCTGCGCTCCGAGGATGGCCAGCGTCGTCTGCATGAGGGTATGAAAAAGTTTGAGGGCGAGGTCCAGGACGCCATCGAAAAGATGATGGGCGGTCAGGGCGGACCGCAGGGCGGGCCCCAGGGCGGGCCCCAGGGCACGCCGATGCCGCAGCCGCCGGTGGATCCGAGGCAGTTCCCATTCTTTAGCCAGAACTAAAAAGGTTACGCGGTTTTGCCAAACCGCGTAACGAGTTGACGCTGCGCGCCCGCCAGAGCGGCAATCTGCCTTTCAATCGTCGGGCATGACCACCAGGTCAATGCCCTCCTCTTTCAAGGCACCTTGCTCGCTCTGGTGGGCGCTCGCTTGCGTATGCTCAACCTACAATTCGATCTCGGCTGACTTATAGGGCTAGCATTGTGTTATTCTAGAACAGACGTTCGTGAATAGCGCGCGGGGGCTTGTCTCGCGCCGTGCTTGTGGCGAGGGGAGGTTGGCTTGGTTATCTTGGGTATCGACCCCGGTTTGGCCCATACGGGCTGGGGGATTATCGAGGAGAGACGCGGCGAGGTCCGCTGCCGTGCCTACGGTTGCATCGAGACCAGCGCGGGCAGTCCGCTCGCGGTGCGCCTGTCGCATATCGCTCGAGACCTCAAGGGTGTCGTGGAGCGCTACCGCCCCGATACCGCTGCTATCGAGAGCATTTACTTTGGCGCCAACGTTCGCTCGGCCATCCCTACGGCGCATGCCCGCGGTGCTGCGCTCGTGGCGCTTTCGGAATGCGCGCTCGAGATTGGCGAGTACACGCCTATGCAGATTAAGCAGGCTGTTGTGGGCACCGGCGCCGCGGACAAACGACAGGTCGCGTATATGGTTCGTACGCTCACACAGCTCGATCACGACCCGCATCCCGACCATGCCGCCGATGCCTTGGCCTGCGCCATCTGCCACGTTAACCTCAGTCGCACCCGGGCGCTTACCGGCGGCGAGTTCTATCAACAGAGAGGAACCGGATACTGATGATCTCCCAGCTCCATGGAACGCTTGTCGAGGCCACGATGAGCTCGGCCGTTGTCGATGTATCGGGCGTGGGCTTTGAGCTCGGCATCTCGGGCAGCACTGCCGCCACGCTGCCTACGCCCGGCGGTGAGGTTCGCCTTTATACCCGTATGCAGGTGCGCGAGGACGCCATGACGCTCTTTGGCTTTGCCTCCAAGGACGAGCGCACGATGTTCGATCGGCTCGTGTCCGTCTCGGGTGTCGGTCCGCGCCTGGCACTTGCCGTGCTCTCCACCTATACCGTGGGACAGCTGTATTCCCTGGTGATGGCCGAGGATGACAAAGGCATGGCCAAGGTTCCCGGTGTGGGCAAAAAGACCGCGCAGCGTCTCATCTTGGAACTCAAGAGCACTTTTGCCAAGGACAAGGGCTTTGTGCCGGTCGACTTGATTCCCGGCCAAGTTTCGATGCCGGTTCCCGCCGCCGCTCCTTCGGCGATCGATGATGCCCGCGCGGCGCTCCTTTCCATGGGCTTTAGCCCGCAGGAGACCGATGTTGCCCTGAGCGGGTATGATGGGCAGAATATGCGTGTCGAGGATTTGCTCGGCGCGGCGCTTAAGCGACTTGGAATGGATGCGTGATGTGGGAAGCCGATGACTCTCAGGACCTGTGGGCGACGTCCGGCAACTCGCCGGCGGCATCCATGGCGCATGGCGAGCGCATGGTGGGCTCGGAGCTGACGCCCGAGGACCTCGATGTCGACCGTACCCTGCGCCCTCAGCGCCTGGATGACTACTGCGGCCAGGAGCACATCAAACAGAGCCTTCGCGTGCTGATCGAGGCCGCACAGAGCCGCGGTGAGACACTCGATCACGTGATCTTCTCGGGCCCTCCGGGCCTGGGCAAGACCACGCTGGCTACCGTTATCGCCAACGAGCTGGGCGCTCAGATAAAAACGACGAGTGGTCCGGCCATCGCGCGTACGGGGGACCTGGCGGCTATTCTTACCAACTTGCAGCCGGGTGACGTGTTGTTTATTGACGAGATCCATCGTCTGAACCGTTCGGTCGAGGAAGTCCTGTATCCCGCCATGGAGGACTTTGCGCTCGATATCGTGATCGGTAAAGGCCCGGCCGCACGTTCGATTCGCCTGGATATCCCCAAGTTTACGCTGGTGGCGGCAACGACCCGCTCGGGTATGCTGACCGGCCCGCTACGCGACCGCTTTGGCATCTCGTATCGCCTGGACTACTACACCGTCGAGGAGCTCGCCCAGATCGTGACGCGCTCGGCAACCATCCTGGGCGTGACGATTGACCGTCCGAGCGCGCTCGAGATCGGCTCGCGTTCGCGTGGTACGCCGCGCTTGGCCAACCGTCTGCTCAAGCGCGTGCGCGACTATGCGCAGGTGCGCGGCAACGGCCCTATTGAGCTTGATATTTGCCGTCAGGCGCTCGAGTTCTTCGAGATCGACGAGCTCGGCCTGGACTGGATGGACATTCGCATCTTGGAGACGCTTGCCAAGACGTTCTCCGGCCGTGCCGTGGGCTTGACGACCCTTGCCAGCGCGGTGGGCGAGGACCCGGGTACGCTCGAGGATGTCTACGAACCCTATCTGCTGCAGTGCGGGTTGATGATTCGCACGCCTCAGGGCCGTCAGGCAACGCTTCGCACCTTTGAGCATTTGGGTATCGAGCCAGCCGTTTAGAGACGGGTTTGTTTTGGCTGGTCTGTAGGCTATCGCTGGGCATCGGGTAAACATATCGCCGTTCGTCGGTTACGGGCGTTTTACTATTGCGCGCCCGTGCTATGCTGGATTGGTCTTTTTCTCATCCGGTAACGAAAGGACCGCCCATGCCTACTGACATCGAAATCGCACGTTCTGTTACGCCGCTGCCCATTACCGAGGTGGCCAAGAACGCCGGCGTCGACGTTAAGCATCTGATTCCGTACGGCTTCGACAAGGCTAAGGTCGACTATTCCCTGCTCAACGAGCCGACCGACCACCAGGCCAAGCTTGTTCTCGTGACCGCTATCAATCCCACGCCCGCAGGCGAGGGCAAGACCACCACGACCATCGGCCTGGCCGACGGCCTGCGTCGTCGCGGCGTCAAGAGCGCCGTGGCCCTGCGCGAGCCTTCGCTCGGTCCCGTCTTTGGCATCAAGGGCGGTGCCGCTGGTGGCGGCTGGGCGCAGGTCATCCCCATGGAGGACATCAACCTGCACTTTACCGGCGACTTCCATGCTATTGGTGCCGCCAATAACCTGCTGGCAGCCATGCTCGACAACCATATTCAGCAGGGCAACCAGCTCGGCATCGACGTTAAGCGCATCACTTGGAAGCGCGTTGTCGACATGAACGACCGTCAGCTGCGCCACGTCATCGACGGCATTGGCGGTAAGGCCCAGGGCGTGCCGCGCGAGGACGGCTTCGATATCACCGTTGCCTCCGAGGTCATGGCAATCCTGTGCCTGTCCACGAGCATCAACGATCTTAAGGAGCGCCTGGGCGAGATTGTTGTCGGCTACAGCTTTGCTGGCGAGCCCGTTCGCGCCCGTGATCTTAAGGCTCAGGGTGCCATGGCGGCCCTGCTCAAGGACGCGCTCAAGCCCAATCTGGTGCAGACGCTCGAGGGTACGCCCGCGTTTGTCCACGGCGGTCCCTTCGCCAATATTGCCCACGGCTGCAACTCCATCATGGCCACCCGAATGGCCATGCGCTTTGGTGATGTCGCGATTACCGAGGCCGGCTTTGGTGCCGACCTGGGTGCCGAGAAGTTCCTCGACATCAAGTGCCGCATGACGGGCGTTCGCCCCAGCGCTGTCGTGGTCGTCGCCACTGCCCGCGCGCTTAAGTACAACGGCGGTGTTGCCAAGGCCGACCTCAACGACGAGAACCTCGAGGCCCTCAAGGCCGGCATGCCCAACCTGCTGCGCCACGTCGACAACATCCAGAACGTCTACGGTCTACCCTGCGTGGTCGCCATCAACCGCTTCCCGACGGACACCGAGCTTTACCGTCTGCTTACGACAAAGCCGGAGGAAGTGAGCAAGCCATGAAAACAGACGTAATCATCAACCGCGACGCCCTCTATGCCCTGCGGGAGCTTCCGAGCGAAAGCGTGAACTGCTGCGTCACAAGCCCGCCTTACTATGGACTAAGGGACTACGGGCTTGACGCGCAGATTGGACGTGAGGACACGCCGGAGCAGTACATTGACAGGCTTGTAGAAGTATTCCGGGAACTGCGCCGGGTACTGAAAGACGACGGGACGTTTTGGCTGAATATCGCAGATACCTACTGCGGCACAGGCATGAAAGCGGGCTGCAAGCAAAAGGATTTAATCGGTATTCCGTGGCTTCTTGCCTTTGCCCTGCGCTCTGACGGGTGGTATTTACGCAGCGATATTATCTGGCTGAAAGAAAACCCTATGCCGGAAAGC
>URTP01000126.1 GCA_900550835.1 uncultured Collinsella sp.
GCGGTATGGAAGGTACCGGCACCGACCTCGGAGTCATAGGGCTGCATAATGACGCAGCCCTGCTCGCCCCAGTACTGCTGGAGGCGCAGGATGATGTCTTGGAAGGAAAGCGATGAAGCGTTCATGCCTCTAATATCCCCTCGTCGAAACGATTACACGGTTAGGTACTGTACTATAGCGGTTTTTAGTCGATAGCGCCGATGCGGTTGAGCGGCCAGTAGCGCACAAGCGCCACAGCGATCAAATCAGAGCGATCGACGGGACCAAAGTAGCGCGAGTCGGCAGAGTTTTCGCGGTTGTCGCCCATCACCCACACGCACCCGTCGGGAACGGTGTAGGGATAACTCACCTGGGCGCCAGGCGCTTGGACCGAAAGCGGCCAGCTCATGCCCGTCGTATAGTCCTCGTCGAGCGCTTGGCCGTCAACGACCACCTTGCCGTCCTGCAGGTCGACCGTCTGGCCGGCCGTGGCAATAACACGCTTGACAAGAACATCATGCTCGGAAGTGGCATCGGGGTTGTGGAACACCACGATATCACCCTGTTTGACGGGCTGACCGAGCTCGAGGCTCACCTTTTGTGCCAGGATCTGGTCGCCAATCTCGATCGTGTCCTCCATGGAGCCGGTGGGTACCACAAAGGGCTCGACCACAAAGGTGCGGATCAGGAAGGTGGCCACGAGCGCGATCGCGATGACCGCGACCCACTCAAAAGCGCCCCTCAACGCGGAATGCTGCAATGGAACCATTCTCACTCCTCGCTCTGCGAATACGAAGCGTCCAGAATCTCCTGCGCGTATGCGCGCTCCTGGGGCGAAAGCCGTGCCGTCTCGATCAGGTCGGGACGCCAGCGGCAGGTGCGCTCGATGGCATTCTTACGGCGCCAGGCGTCAACCTTGGCATGGTCACCGCTCACGAGCACCGGCGGCACGCCCTCGCCGTTGAATTCAGCAGGGCGAGTGTACTGCGCATACTCGAGCAGGCCTCCGTCCTCGGCGGTCGAGAACGACTCGTCGACGTTGCTCATCTCGTCACCAAGGGCGCCGGGAATCAGGCGTACGACGGCATCGGCAACGACCATAGCGGGAAGCTCGCCGCCCGTGAGCACGTAATCGCCGATCGACAGGCGCTCGTCGGCATACGCATAGGCACGCTCGTCGACACCCTCGTAACGGCTGCACACAAACAGCAAGCGCTCGCTTTTGAGCAGGCGCTCGGCCACATGCTGTGTAAAGGGCTCGCCACAGGGGGTAAAAAACACCACGGTGGGCTTAGGACCCTCGGAGCTAATAGCCTCGATGGCCTCGGCAATAGGCTCGACCTTCATGAGCATGCCCTGCCCGCCGCCGTACGGCTCGTCATCGACGGTACGATGGCGGTCGTGCGTCCAGTCGCGCAGGTTATACGCCTTAAAATCAAAAAGGCCGGCCTTGCGGGCGCGGCCCAAAATCGATGTGGACATGACGGGCTCAAACATCTCGGGAAAGACCGAAAGGGTCTCAATCAGCATGTTGTCCTCCCTACTTGTCCATATCGATCAGGCCGTCCATAACGTGGACGGAAATTGTTCCTGTGTCGGGAAGATCGAGCACAACCTGCTCGATCACGGGAATCAGTACCTCGCCGTACCGATCACCCTCGACAACCCAAACATCGTTAGCGGGCGTCGACATGATCTCGACGATCGTGCCGAGTGAACCAAAGCGCCCGTCGACCACCTCGCGACCCATCAGGTCGGTATAGGCGGCGTCGAGTGAATCGAGCTCAAAATCGTCACGATTTGCCAACACATAGCATCCCGTGATGCCCTCGGCGGCCGTCAAGTCGTCAATGCCCTCAAACGAGACCAGATCGCCATCGCCCGTATCGGTGACGGACACGACCGTGCAAAAGCGGTCGCGCTTGAGCGCCGGCGGCGTCAGGGCGACGCGCATACCCGGCTCTAATACAGAAGGAAGCCCCCGCAGCGGCTGCGCGAGGACCTCCCCCTTCCTTCCGTGCGGCTTGACCACACGGGCGATGTTTTTGTACTGGGACCTCAAGGTCCTAGCCCAGAACCTCTACCTCGACAGCAGTGTCGAGGCGAGCGGCCAGTGCACGGGCGAGCGTGCGAATGGCCTTGATGGTACGGCCACGACGGCCGATGACCTTAGCGACGTCATCCTCGGCGACCGAAACCTCAATCGTGGAGGCGTCGTCACCATCGATGACCTCAAGGCTCACGGAATCCGGGTCGTCGACGATCTGAACAACGAGATATTCGACGAGATCGGCGATGCGATCTGAGAGCATTGCCTCACCCTCGAGCTGTGCAGCGTCAACCTCAGGCACGATTTACTCCTCGGCGCCCTCAGCGGCCTCAGCGGCAGCCTTAGCGGCCTCGGCCTCTTTGGCGAGCTGCTTCTTGGACTTCTTGACGACGGTCTCGGTCTTCTCGCCCTCGTTGGCGGCCTTGACCAGAGCGGCGACGGCGTCGGTGAGCTGAGCGCCCTTGGACTGCCAGTCGGCGATCTTCTCGAGGTCGAGATTGATGGTCTTGGGGGCGGTCATCGGGTTGTAGCGGCCAACCTCCTCGATGATACGACCGTCACGCGGGGCGCGGGAATCGGCGACGACGACACGGTAGTACGGACGCTTCTTAGCGCCGTGACGAGCAAGGCGAATCTTGACTGCCAAAGGAAACTCCTCCAACCAAGCAGCTTTAGGCTGCAACTACAAACAAACAGTTGAACATAATACGCCATCGACGCGGGCAGGTGAAGTCCGTGAGACCAACTTCTTCGGTGTAGTCGAGGGCAAATCCATATCTTAGACAAGAATTCGGGATTTGCAAGCACATACACGCACCCCACATGAGCTGCGCGGTATACTCATGACATGGAAAGACGCGAACATACATACGGTTATGAGGATGCCATGGGCGTCACGCCGCCGCCCTGGACGGGTCCGGCGGTGGGCCTCATGGACCTCGATGCGTTTTTTGCGAGCGTGGAGATGCTCGATCATCCCGAATGGCGCGGAAAGCCGCTCATCGTGGGCGGAGACGCCGATTCGCGTGGCGTCGTGTCCACGTGTTCGTATGAGGCACGTCGCTTTGGCGTGCACTCTGCCATGGCCTCGGCCGAGGCGCGGCGCTTGTGCCCGCAAGCCATTTGGACGCACGGGCACTTTGATCGCTACCGCGAGGTGAGCGCGCAGGTCATGGCGATTCTTGCCGAGGAGACGCCGCGCGTTGAGCGCGTATCCATCGACGAAGCCTTTATCGATATCACACCGGGTCGCTTTGCGCCCGAAGACCCGCTACTGGTTGCGCGGCGTATAAGCGACCGCGTGGCAGCGCTGGGAGTGACCTGCTCCATTGGCGTGGGCTGCAACAAGACGGTCGCAAAGATCGCAAGCGAGCGGGATAAGCCGTTTGGGCTGACCATCGTGCGCCCCGGAACCGAGCAGCGCTTTTTGGCCGCGCTGCCGGTATCTGCCATGAGCGGCATCGGGCGCTCGGCCGAGGAGCGACTGCGCCGCATGCGCATCTACACGCTCGGCGAGCTGTCACGTTCACCGGAATCAACCTTGGCCTCTATTTTTGGCGTCAACGGCGAACGCATGCGCCAGCGTGCGCTGGGACTCGAAATATCCGAAGTAACAAGCCTCGATGAGGAACGCGAGGTTAAATCCGTGAGCAATGAGCGCACCTTTGCGAAAGATTTGACTGAGCGTGGGGACATCGAAGCGGCGATTGCGCTGTTGGGAGAGTCGGTTGGACGCCGCCTGCGCCGTCAGGGACTGACGGGCGGCACGGTAACGCTCAAGCTTAAGTATTCGTATGGCAGCGGACGCACGGCGCAGCGGCGGCTTCCCCACCCCACCGACGATGAGAACATCTTTGTGGCGGTTGCGCTCGAACTGCTCGACAACATCTGGCAGGAAGGCATGCATGTGCGTCTGGCGGGTATCGGGATGAGCGACTTTGACCATCAGGGCGGCATCCAGACCGACCTGTTCTGCGAAGTCGACGACCGCGGAGCCCAATCAAGCGACCGTCGCGACCTCTCAGTCGCGATCGATGCCGTCCGAGACAAGTTCGGCGACACCGCCCTATCTTTCGGCCGCCAATCCCGCTTCAATGATTAACCGCCTTTGTAAAAATAGAAAGCCGGGCAGGTGCGGAAAACCGCAACTGCCCGGCGAAATGCGCGAGGCTAGCTAAAAGCCCCATATCAAATGAGCCACTAGAGGAGGTCGAGGGGGAGCTGGGGGGCGTCACCCCAGAGCTTTTCTAGGCGGTAAAAGTCGCGGGCTTCGGGAGTGAAGACATGGACGACAACCGAGCCGTAGTCCATGAGCATCCAGGTCTTCTGCTCGCGGCCCTCGATGGAGAACGGATGCTCGCCGCAAGCCTCGGCAACCTTCTCCTCGATCTCGTCGACAATCGAATCGACCTGGCGGTTGTTGGTACCGGTGGCAAGCACAAAGTAGTCGCACACGTCGGAAAGCTCGGTCAGGTCGAGCACCTGCACGTCCTCGCCCTTCTTGTCGTAGGCGGCCTGCGCGGCGGCGCGGGCGACATCCTCGGCAGCGACACCGCTCGCGGACAGCGAGGCGGCGGTGCGGTCGGACGTGGCAGCGAAACTCTTGTGCTCCACACCTTCAAGAATCTGCTCGTCAGTCATGGTCTCGTCGGCCATGGAATACCTCTTTCTAGACACACCCGAGCTAGCGCAGCTGGGCGTAATGGTTGTAAATCGTAATAGCCGTGGGATAAAGATAGCGCCCGGACTGGATCACAAAGACCAGACCCTGCGCAAAACAGGAGAAGAACAACTCATCGAGCGAGGACTTCCCCACCATCTTGCGCAGCGCATGGGCATAGTCGCCGTGACGGTTGGGCTCGATGGCATCTGCCACAAAGACCACCATATCGAGCGGCGTCATGTCGCAGGCACCCACGGTGTGACGGTCGACAGCCTGGAAAACGGCCGGTGACAGCTCGGGAAAAAGCTGCGGAAGCTCATAGGCGGCAACAGGGCCATGCAAAAGCGGCGTCGCGGCGGAAGGAGAGCCGGCAACCTTGATGCCATAGTGAAGCGCGCGGGCCACGAGCTCGTCATCGGAAAGAACCTTGTCCCAGTCGTGAATTAAGCCGGCGGCAGCCGCATCAAAGCGGTCAACGCCGTAGACCTCGGCCAGATGAAGTGCGGTCTCGGCAACACCCAGCGAATGCACATAGCGCTTGCGCTTATCTTTCATGCGAACATCGAGCAGCTCTTGAATGCGCTTGAGCAGCGCGCGCTCATCGCCCTCAAACTGATCCTCTACCGACAACGTAGCCCCCATCACTCAAAATCTTCTTGGCCCAAATCGGCATATAGCCTGCGCTTGCGAATGTAGCCGAGCACGGACTCGCTCGTAAGATAGCGCACGCTCATGCCGCGGGCAACTCGCTTACGAATGTTCGTCGAGCTGATCGCCAGCGCCGGAATCTGAATATAGCGCACGTCGAACGGCAGCCCCGACTCTTTGATTCGGGCACGCGCCGTATCGATATCAAAGCCCGGTCGCGTCGCCGCAATAAAGGTAGCAAGCTCAGCGATTCGTTCGGCATCATGCCAGGTCACAATATCGATAATCGCATCGGCGCCCGTAATAAAGTAGAGCTTTACCTGCGGCGGGTAAAAATCGCGAAGGGCATGAAGCGTATCGGCCGTATAGGTTACACCCGGACGGTCAATCTCGAACCGGCTCGCCAAAAAGGCCGGGTTCGCGGCGGTGGCGAGGACCGTCATGGCATAACGGTCCTCGGCAGGCGTAACCGGCTT
>URTP01000127.1 GCA_900550835.1 uncultured Collinsella sp.
CCCTTGTCGCGGCGCACGGAGATCGAACTCAGGTCGGCGGGCTTGTTGCGCTGCTGGCGGTTGATCTCGGCCAGGATTTCGTATTGCTTGCCGTTCATGTAGAAGTAGCCGAGACGCTGGCCGCTCAAAGTCGCGAGATCCGTGCGGCTCATCGCGCCGCGGTCGAGCGCGAGATCGAACGTGCGCCCGTCAAGCTGCTGATTCCCACCGGCACGCTCATCTTGCCGGCGTTGCTTCTGTCCATATTGGGCCCGCTGCTGGGAGCAGGCGGGATGATGTAGGGAGGAATACATGAACACGATGACTGACGCTGCTGGCAAGGTCCAGGGCTGGGCGTTTTGCCGGGCGGCACATGTTCGTCAGCGCGCCAAGGAACTATTGCAGGAGGAGAGTGCACAGGGTACCACTGAGTATGCCATCTTGGTCGGCGTGCTCGTGGTGATCGCGATTATCGCCATCGTCGCATTTAAGGGCAAGGTCCAAGATCTATGGAACGCTATCAGCGAGGGCATCAACAGCCTGTAGAGGGCGAGCGCCCCATCGGGGTGCTGCTGGTGTTTGCTTGCCTGACCGTGGCGATAGCGGTGGTGCTTTGGGGGCTTAACGCCGCGCGGCAGCAGCGTCCTGGGACCGCCTCCGATTTGGGCTCAGATTCGGCGGTAGCGTCTCAAAAAGATGAGATGCGAGATGCGGACGATTCGGATGTCGCTGTCACGGCGCAAACCTTTCTGCGGGCGCTCGACAAGCGGTCTGGCACTGCGACGGATTCGCCTGAGGGCAACGCGATTGCGGTCCGGCTTGCATGGTCCGAGGACCGACCGATGACCGAAGCGGCAGCGGATATGCTGCGTGCCTATCACGAGGTACCCACGGCACAACTTGCTCTGAGCGGCTATCTCGATATCAAGGGCAACGTGTGGGGCGCTATCGTGCGCGACGGACGCGGCTGGGTCGATATGGTGACGGTTGCCGCGGATACTGGCGATGCTTCGTGTCGTCTGCGCGCCGTGCGCCTGGTCCCGCAAACAATAAACTCAAAGGAGGGATCGTGAAATGCATGGCGTTCTGCGTGAAGAGGTTGCCCAAGCGACTGTGGAATACGCCATCGTCACGGTGGCGCTGTTATCGATCGTGCTGGCGATTGCGGGACTTTGGCGTGCTGGCACCGATGGGCGCTTGGCGGCGCTGGTCGAGCGGGCGGCATCCCATGGCGTTGCCTCGATGTCGGTTATCGACGCCGCTGCGGGCGCTAAGGACATCGCGTTGTATTGATATCGCGTGCGAGGACCGGGCGCAGTCTACGGTCGAGGCCGCTTTTTTGCTGCCGACGTTTCTGACGCTCATCCTTCTCGCACTGCAACCGGTGTGCCTGCTCTATACGCGCGCGGTCATGGAGTCTGCCGCCGCCGAGACCGCGCGACTCATGACCACGACGACGGCGGAGGACGACGATCTTAAGGAGTTCACCCGCCGCCGGCTTGCCGCAGTGCCCAACGTTTCGATCTTTCATGCCGGCGGGCCGCTGTCGTGGGATATCGAGCTTGGCCGGGCCGGTGCGGGTGGCGTCTCGTCCGTGTCCGTTTCCGGCGAGGTCAAGCCGTTGCCCGTGATCGGTGCGTTTGCGCAGGCTATGGGTGGTGCCGCCGAGGGCGGCTACGTTGAGCTCAAGGTCGATGTCTCGTATCAATCGCGTCCCGAATGGCTGGAGGGAGATTATGATTCGTGGATTGCTACATGGGATTAAGCGTTTCTGGTCTAGACGCGTTTTGACGCGCCGTCCGAGCTGCCATTGCAAGCGAGGCGGCTTTATGGGTCGAGCCGGTGTCGATCTGTTTATCGAAGACGGCGCCTATACCACGCTTTCTTCTGCCGTGGTCATCCTAGTGGTGCTCACATTGTTGTTTTCGTCGACCGCGGCGATATGGAGCATGTCGCGTGCCGGGGACACCCAGGTGGCGGCCGATAGCGGCGCGCTGGCGGGTGCCAACGTAGTGTCGTCCTATCACACGGCTGCCACGGTGGTTGATGCGAGCATCTTGAGTCTGGGGCTGGCGGGGTTTGCCACGATCGGGACGGGCCTGGTCGCCATCCTCATCCCGGGTGCCGAGCCGGTTGCCGGCAATATGGTCGACACCGGGATCGAGATCATTAAAACGCGCAACAAGTTTGCCAAAAGCGCATCGGAAGGCTTACAGAAAATCGAGACGGCTCTGCCGTATCTGATCGCCGCGCGTGCCACGCAGGCGGTGTCGGCGCAGGATACCGATAGTGTGACCTATACCGGTACGGCGCTTGCCGTGCCCAGGACATCCGAGTCGGACTTTGCTGCGCTCAAAGGGTCAGAGATCTCGACCGATACCATTAAAGACACATCAGATGATTTAGAGCGTGCGGCCGAGGAGCTGCGGAAGGCCTCGGAGGAGACGGCGAAGGCAAAGGAGCGCGCTTGGCTGGCGGATTGTGGTGGGTCTGACAAGGGCTCGGTCGGCAGCTGTTCTTGTATGTGGGAGCGCGCAAAAAGCCTAACGGATCTTTCCGGTGTTCAAAATCCGCATTACTCATCGAGCGTTACGTGGGAGCCTCAAGTTGCCCTTGATCGCGCGAAGGACTACTACCATTGGCGTCTGACAAATGAGAAGCCCCAGGGCTCGAGTGTCGAGATGAAGGCAGAGTCTGCGGCGCGTAAGGCGTTTTATACCTATGCGAACGCGGAGGTCGATCGGGCATATATAACCGAGAACGGAGACAGGGTTTCCTCCTATATTCCGCTGCTGCCGCGCAACTCTGATGAGGTTCGGGCGACGGAACTCTATACCGATGCGGTGTGGCCGACTAGCGTGAACGATGACAAGGCGTATCTGCATTACGGGACGACCTGCCCTAACTATAAGAAAGGGACGCCGAGCGGATTTGCTTCGGTTGCCGATTACGATGGACAGGATAAATGCAGCAAATGCCATTTTGGCGTTTTGTCGCTTGGTGCTGTTGCGGCGCCTTCAACCTCTATCGAAAACGGCTTTGAGTATCACTTTGACAAGTTTAAAGACGCCCTGGAGGACTACGTCGACTGTCGCAACAAGGAGCTCGAGCTCGAGCGTCAGACCGAGGACGAAGCCGACCGTGCGGGCAATGCGTTCGATACCGCCATCAAAGAACTTTCCGGTGAGCGTCCGCGTATCGCCCCACCTGGCCGCAACGGCGTAGTCGCCTTTGCAGTTTCGGGTGATATTACCAGCCCCGATCAACTTAACTCTTCGTTTAACACGGCGGTTGAGCTTGGCAGTCGCGGTGCCATCTCTGCCGCGGTGCTGGCGCCCGATGAGGCGACGGCGCAAAACAACGTGCTTTCGCGATTTTTCTCGACATTGAAGGAACGCTCGGGTGGCGTTGCCGGCGTACTCGATGGCGTCATGGATGTCTGGGGACGGCTGCTTGTGGGATACGGAGACATCCAAGGTTCGGCCGACGAACTTATGGACGAGATGATTAAGGGCCTAGGAGGGGGCAACGGTGCGTTGGACTCCATTGCATCGTGGCTCGGCGATACCGTTTCGGCGTCCGTGGCGGCGCTGGGTTTGGAACCGTGCGACTTGCGCCTGCGAAAGCCGGTGCTGACCGATTCCGCCAACGTCATTAAGAGTCCGGGGTCTGACATTGCCGGTCTCTCTCAAGCGCAAGACAAGCTGCGAAGTATTCCGTTGGGCGTGACCGATCCCAAGGCGCTTTGCGAGGCGTTGGAATATCAAGTCGAACGCACCATCAGCGGTACGGTGTTCACGCTTGCGGAGATTCCTCTGCCCGGCGGCGGCTCCATCCCGCTCACCGTCGATGTCGCCACGCTGGTTGGCGCTCTGGGCGGTGGGTCGTAATGAGTATCCGCATGCGTCTGCGCGAGGAGCACGCCCAAGCGACGGTGGAGATGGCAGTGGTTACGCCCGTTTTGCTGGTGCTGGCACTCATCGTGTACAACGTCATGATCTTTGCCAGTGCTGTCGCGCGCTTCGACCGCGTGGTGCCCGACATCGTGTTGGCGCACGCCGTGGCGTCGGAGGGGGAGGGCGACGAAAGCTCTGTCGATGCCTCGGCGACGGTCCAGACTCAAATTCTGAATGCCATGGAAGGCTATGACTTGCAGATCGAAGTGTCGAGCGAGCAAGGCGCGGAGGCATCGGATGGTGGTCTGCTCTCCCTATCCGGTACGTTTAGGACCTACACCTGCACCATGCACTATGAGCCGTGGCCGACTTCTCTCAGCATCGCTGGCGTTCCGCTGGGGGCGCCGACAACGTTGTCGCACGAGCGCGCGGTGACGGTCGATCCATGGCGTCCGGGGGTGGTCATGTGACCGCGGTCTCGTCCTACATCGCCTACGCGCGGGCACTCAACAGGCTGGGTTGGACGCCGGCCGAGTTTGCGGTGGCGGAGTCGTTTGTCGTGCGCCTGCGCGGCATGCTGGGACGGCGTCCGGTTGCCGCCAACGGCTTGCCGCTCGTCATGGCGTTTCCACGCTGCTCTTCGGTCCATACGTGTTTTATGGCCTATCCCATCGACATCGCCTTCATCGGTCGCGACGGCAATATCCTCGCGCGCTACGAAAGCGTTCGTCCTTGGCGCACGTGCTCCTGCCCCGGCGCCTGGGCCGCACTAGAGCGTCCTTCAATCATTGTTTCGATCCCTGCTCTCCAACGCGTGCCGGCTTAAGAATTGGCGACAGCGAACTTTCGTCATACGAAATTGGGTAAGATGGAGGAGAAGATGCATGGATGTTGAGATCCATCCCAACGCTAAAAAGCACCTGACAGAAAAGCAGGTGCTAAGCGCTTGGCTTGCGGTTACTGAGTGCATTCGTCGCGAGTCGAAGGACGAGCCGCCGAGATGGCTTGCGATTGGATGGCTCCCAGACGGACGAAGCGTGGAGCTTGTCGCGGTCGAGCTTGTCCGTGGGTGGCTTATCATTCATGCCTTGTCTCCAGTCCAGAAGAAATTTTGGCAGGAGATTGAACGGGCTCGGCAAAGGGGTCGATGATGGGCAAGACGTATACGGCCGCTAATGGTCAGGTTGTAACGGATGAAACGATTGACGCGTGGTGCGAGTCGTACGAGCGCGGAGAGTTTCCGGATGGCGAACACACCGTTGGTGGGATCGTGCATGGACGGCCCCCACTCTCAGGTGAGGGGACGGCAACGCTGTCGGTCAAGATTCCTCTGGGAATGAAGGAGGCCATTCGTCGACGGGCGGCTGCCGAGGGGATGACGCCAAGTGAGTTTGCCCGTGCGGCTCTGAGCGAAAAACTTCTTGCTGCCGGCTGATGCCTCTGACGTGCCGATTTATAGAACCGAGGCTGTGCTCAAAAACTTTTTTAAAATTCTCGGTTGACCGGAACGCGTCCTTGGTTATACTAATCAAGCCTTGAAACAAGGCACACCTCAAATGGCTGGGTAGCTCAGTTGGTAGAGCAGAGGACTGAAAATCCTCGTGTCAGGGGTTCGATTCCCTTCCCCGCCACCTTGAATTGACTAGGACCTCTGCAAAGGGGTCCTTTTCTTTTATGCAGCCCCCACATGGAATCGAACCCCGTGAGGGCGCGGAGCTGAGTAAACGCGTAAGCGTTTGCCAGCGCAGCTCGCAAGGCGCGTAAGCGCCGCAGCGGTCCGTCCGCGCGGAGCGCGGGCGCGATTCCCTTCCCCGCCACCTTGAATTGACTAGGACCTCTGCAAAGGGGTCCTTT
>URTP01000128.1 GCA_900550835.1 uncultured Collinsella sp.
GGACGCTCTTCAAACGCTCCTCGAACTCGCCGCGGTACTTTGCGCCAGCCACCAGAGCACCCATGTCCAAGCTGAACACGGTACGGTCTTTCAGGTTCTCCGGCACATCGCCCCGGACGATTCGCTGGGCCAGACCCTCGGCGATGGCGGTCTTACCGACGCCCGGCTCACCGATGAGGCAGGGGTTGTTCTTCGTCTTACGGGACAGGATGCGGATGACATTTCGAATTTCCTGGTCACGGCCAATGACGGGGTCCAGCTTCTGCTTGCGGGCCAGGTCAACGAGGTCCTGACCATACTTCTGCAGGGCATTGTAGGTGTCCTCGGGGTTGTCGTTGGTCACGCGCTGGTTGCCGCGCACGGCGGTGAGCTGCTGTAAGAACTTATCCTTCGTGATGCTAAAGGCGCGGAACAGCTCGGAGGTGTTCTGGGTCTGCTCGTCCAGCAGGGCGAGGAAGACGTGCTCGACACTGACGTAGTCGTCCTTCATGGCCTTGGCTTCGCGGGCGGCGGCGCTCAGCACCTTGTCGGTGGCCTGCGAGATATAGACTTTGTCGGGGTCACGGCCAGAGCCGGACACCCGGGGCATTGCGGAAAGCTTTTCGGCCACAGCGGCGGAGAAGCTGCCTGCGTCCACATTCAGTTTCTGGAGCAGCTGGGGGATAAGGCCCTGCTCCTGTGTCGCCAGAGCGTGGAGCAGATGCTCCGGCTCCAGTGCATTATGCTGATACTCCACAGCCAGCTGCTGGGCTGCCTGCAGAGCCTCAAGGGTCTTCTGGGTATATTGATTGGTATTCATAAAGTCAAGCCTCCATTCATACCGGAAGTTGAGATTCAGGCGGTGGGCTGGAATACTGTTTTAGCACTCTGACTCATCGACTGCTAAAAATATACTCCAAACACGCTGCAATGTCAATAGGCAAAATCCGGAAGAACCTCAGATTCACAAAAAGTTTGCAAAAATGAAAAAAATCACACCATATCGTCTCACGAAGGCAAACAAAAGGCCCCTGCCGGGCGGAAAGCCACAGCAGGGGCGGAAGGAATGAGAGGATCATTCAGCAAACAGCGGGGTGGACAGATAACGGTCGCCGGTGTCGGGCAGCAGGACGACGATGTTCTTGCCTGCGTTCTCGGGGCGCTTCGCCAGCTGGATGGCAGCCCAGACAGCAGCACCGGAAGAGATGCCCACCAGAACGCCTTCCTTGTGGCCGATCAGGCGGCCGGTGGCAAAGGCGTCGTCATTTTCGACGGGGATGATCTCGTCGTAGACCTTGGTGTCCAGCACGTCGGGGACGAAGCCTGCGCCGATGCCCTGGATCTTGTGCGCACCGGCGGTGCCCTTGCTCAGGACAGGGGAGGCAGCGGGCTCAACGGCCACGACCTTGACGCCGGGATCCTTGCTCTTGAGGTACTGGCCTACACCGGTGATGGTGCCGCCGGTGCCTACGCCGGCCACAAAGATGTCGACCTTGCCGTCGGTGTCGTCCCAGATCTCGGGGCCGGTGGTGGCGATATGAGCCTTGGGGTTGGCCGGGTTGACGAACTGGCCGGGGATGAAGGAGTTGGGGATCTCTTTTGCCAGCTCGTCGGCCTTGGCGATAGCGCCCTTCATGCCCTTGGAGCCGTCGGTGAGCACGAGTTGCGCACCGTATGCCTGCATCAGCTTGCGGCGCTCGACGGACATGGTCTCGGGCATGGTGATGATCACCTTGTAGCCGCGAGCCGCCGCCACCGAGGCGATGCCGACGCCGGTGTTGCCGCTCGTGGGCTCGATGATGGTGTAGTCACCGCCGCGCACGAGCTTGCCTGCCTTCTCGGCCTCGTCAATCATGTTCTTGGCGACGCGGTCTTTAACGGACCCGGCGGGGTTGAAGTATTCCAGCTTGACGAGCACGCGGGCCTTGAGGTCCTCATCGGCCTCAAAGTGGGTGAGCTCCAGGAGCGGGGTGTGGCCGATAAGCTGATCGATGGACGTGTAAACCTTGCTCATGATGAACCTCCAAAGTGTTCAAATGACTGGATACCGTGTGGTTTTACGGTGCGTCTAGCAGCTAAACCCATAAACCTTATAGGTTGTTCGTTTAGCTGTTGGGAAGCATAGTAGACACCAAAGCCTAGTAATGCAATAGGAAATAGGAGATTATTGCAAGTTGATTAACCATCTTGACCGGAACGGGTATTTTCAAAGCCAATTTTTCGGCTAGAATTTCAACGGACTAAAAGACCGAAAGGCAGCACTATATATGTTGGTTTCTACTAAGGGCAGGTACGCCCTGCGCGTTATGGTTGACCTAGCCGAGCACCAGGCGGCCGGTCGCATCCCGCTCAAAGAGATCGCGGCGCGACAGGGGATTTCCGAGAAATATCTCGAGAACATCTTGGCTACGCTCGTGCGCGCCAACATGCTCTCGGGCATGCGCGGCAAGGGCGGCGGCTATGTGCTCACGCGCCCGCCCGAGCAGTACACGGTGGGCGAGATCTTGCGCCTGACCGAGGGTAGTCTGGCGCCGGTCGCCTGCCTGGATGGCGACTGCAAGGGCTGCGCGCGATCTGATAAGTGTCCCACGCTCGACGTGTGGAAGAACCTGGACAAGCTCATCAACGATTACCTCGACGGCGTGACGCTCGACCAGCTCGTCGCCCCCAACGAAGGCTACGACTACGTCATCTAACCCCACTTGCCATGTGGGGGCAGGGTGGAAATGGTAGATTTTCTTGCCCTCTGAGACTTGGCAAATAAGAAGGCCGCCCATTTTTTGCGATGGGCGGCCTTTGATTTGGTCCGATGCGTTTGTGCGTCGGGGGCGTTCTACTCTTCGGCAATACTATCGAGGATGCTGCGCATGATGGACACTAGGATGCTGCCCATAAAGGCCGAGCCAAAGCCGGCGATGGAGATGCCGACGCCCAACAGGTTGACCGACAGGTAGCTGGCGAGCTCCAGCATAAAGCTGTTGAGCACGAGCTGGAAAATGCCGAGCGTAATGATCGTGAGCGGCAGCGAGATGACCGTGAGGAACGGTTTGACGAACGAATCGACGATGTTGAGGAACAGTCCCACAAAGGCAAAGCAGACCCAGGCCTCGGCAAAGCCGAAGGGTTGGATACCGGGGACGAGGAACGTGGCGATCGCGATGGCGATCGAGGTGAAGAGCCAGTTAAGCATAAAGCGCATGGCGTGAATCCTTTCTTGCGCCGGGGTTGCTGGCGTCGCGTGAAGCGGCTTGCGGCGGCGACTTGGATGGTTGCGCGGGCGCGCCGCGGTGTTTGGGCGCCCATTGTCTCAAATATTCGTGGAGCTTACGTGCGCATTCGGTTTCTAAGCGGCGTTCGTCCTGAAAAACGTGCCGCTGACAGAGAGTCTTGTCGCTTTAGTTTGGTGGTGTGCTACACTGCTACGGGCAAATGCTCCATGCATTAGTTTTATTGCATAGAACGGGCGAACGATGCCCGATGTCAGTATCAACTTCGATGCCTTTTGGCGGGTTTGGCGGTGATCGATGAATATCGAGAACATGTTTGACAAGCCTGATGTCAAGCAGCTGGTCCACGCATTTAGTCTTTTGGACGACGAGAACGATATCCAGGCGTTTTTAACCGATATCTGCACACCGCGCGAGATCTGCGATCTTTCTCAGCGCCTGCAGGTCGCGCGCTATCTGGATGAGGGCGAGCCCTATGTTGAGGTTCAGGCCCGCACCGGCGCTTCGTCCACCACGGTGAGCCGCGTATCCAAGGCACTTAATGGCGAGTACGGTGGCTATCGCAAGATCCTCATCAAACTGGAGGATGGCGAGTAGGCCAGCGGCGACAAACGAATTGCGCAGAACCGTCCCTTCGGGGGCGGTTTTTTGATCCCTCGGGGACGGAGGAAATCTGTTGGCGTGGGGCAAATCTGTCCGCGTGGGCGGGTAGGATGGATGCATTGATTATTGCGAACGGTTTGAGTGGAGGACCATGCCTGTTCGAATCTATACCACTAATGCCGGCACGGATTTGAGCGATGCCGAGGCGGCGTTGCTCGCCGACCTGGTCGCCCGCCACGGGCGTGCTGTTTTGCTGGCGCCCTCGTTTGCTGAGCTCGACCTGTGCCGTCACGATGCTGCGGTTGCTGGCGCCTCGCTGGGCGTTGACTACAAAACCCCCGCGTCGTGGCTTCGTTCGCTGTGGGAGCTTATGGGCGATGGCCGCAGCTTCGTCGACAACATGCAGCGCCAGATGCTGTTCTCGGACATGATTGCCCGTCGCGACGATGCCGGCCTGCAGCCGCTTTCGCGCAGTCAGGGTACGGTGCGCATGCTCGCGCGCATGGCCCGCGATGTGCTGCCGGGCGTAGCGGGAACGGGTGCCGAGCGCTGCCGCGGCGACGTTTGCCAGCCCGATCCCAAGAGTGACGCCGAGGCCCGCGTGTTCGAGCTGTTGAGCGCCTATGCGAGCGGCTTGGACCGTCGAGACATGGTCGAGCCCTGCGAGGCGGCTGACCTTATGGGCGAGGTGCTGGCCGACAACCTTCCGGCGTGCGTCCGCGCCGTATGCGTGCGCGGTATCACGTCGTTTACGCACGGCCTGCTCGAGTTGCTGTCGGCCGTGGCGAACAATGGGGGAGAGGTCGTTGTGCTGCTTGCCCGCGAGCAGGCGGCAATGCGCGAGGAACTTGCCGCGGCATTTGATGCCCGCGGTGTGCTGTTTGAGGCCGCGCCGCTGGGCGAGGGTGCCGCCGCGCCCCAGACTGCCTCCAAGTCCGCCGCTCAGCCTACCTTTGTAGAGGTTGCCGGCCCTCACGCCCGCGCCCACGCCTATGTGGATGTAATCGATGAGCTGGTAAAAACGCGTGAGGACGCCGCGGTCGACGGCGGTGTCGCGGCGTCCGCGGACCCCGCGCGCGTGCTCGTGGTGTCTGCCCGGGCGCCTCAGCTGTTCGGTGAACTCGCTGCCCGTTTGGCGGCGCGTCACATTGCGGCCGAGGCAACCGAGTTCACGGCGTTTTCCCAATCCATTGCGGGCGGGCGGTTTGCGGCGCTTGCCGGCCTGATCGAGCGCATGAAGGCCGCCGATGAGGGCATGGCGTCAAAGACCGAGTGGTGGCCCGCGCCGGAGCTTACCGACTGGATTTACAGTCCGCTTTCGGGCGCCGACGCCGCCAGCGCGCGCACCTTCGACAAGAACATGCGCCTGTCGCGCGGCAAGACCACTGCGGGCGTCAAGAGCTTGCTGCAGAGCGTGCAGGGCCAGGTCAGGGGCACGCGCAAGGCTGCCAGTGATGAGAACCGGTTTAAGAACGTGCCGTGCGTGGTCTCGGACGTGTTCCAAGCGCTGTGGCGCGACAAGCCCGTGACGGCGCTCAAGGCAATGCTCGCCGTCGCCGAGGCGCTGCCCGATCGCGCTCTAGGCGGCCTTGACGGCCAGGCCTGTCGCCAGGCGGAGACCGCCCTGCTGCGACATGCCATCGACATCCTTATGAACGACGCCCGCGCGCTCGACGTGTCGCAGGCCGCGACCGTGCCCGTGCTCGACGGCGTCCGTACCAAGGTGGACAAGCGCAGCACCGCATACGATTACGAGACCTACGAGGTCGACCGCGCGCCGCGCGCCCAGGCGCGCTTTGCGTCGCTTGCCGATGCGGTAGCCCTGCGCCCCGACAGCTACGATGCCGTGCTGTTTGCCGACGTCGATCTGGACAGTTACCCGCTCTCACATGAGGAGGGCCCGCTAGCTACGCT
>URTP01000129.1 GCA_900550835.1 uncultured Collinsella sp.
GATGCGCTGCCCGCTGAGCGTGCCGATGCGCTGGCGCGCCTGTGGTGCCTGACGCCGGAGCAGCGCGAACGCTTCGACGTTGCCCTGGACCGTTGGCTCAAGTCGGCTGTTCGTGCCGAGCTGCTCGCGTGGCCGTGTATCCGTGCCGAGGTGCCGTTCTTTTCGCTGGGCTGCGAGGACGAGGACATCGCTCGCTACGGTGCATATGCCGAAGGCGCCATCGACGCTTTGGCGATGAACCCGGCCGATCCGTTGCGCGCGCTGGTCATCGACTACAAGACGGGCGGCACACCGGACGAGACGCCGGAACGGCTGCGGGAGAAGCACGCCCTGCAGGCGCGCGTCTACGCCGATGTTCTGCACAAGGCGGGCTTTGAGGTCGTGACCGTCAAGTTCGTCCGCGTGGAGCAGGCGAATCCAGCCATCTTCGTCGAACCCGCCGAACCTCAAGTAGTCACCTACAATTTCTAGCCCTCAATAACTTGCGGTGGAATACGGACCGTTTTGGCCAAAAAAGCCGGCAAACAGTCCGTATTTCACCGCAACTCAATAGGAGCCGTGTGGGTTTGGCTAGGTTCGGGTGCTGTCCGCGCCGTGGGGTAAAATCGTTCAGTCAGAACACGAACCCGCATCGGAGCTCATCACATGGCATTCGTCCATCTGCACAACCACACTGTTTTCTCGATGCTCGACGGCGCAACCCGTATCCAGGATATGGTCAACCGTGCCGTTGAGCTGGGCATGCCCGCCGTGGCCATTACCGACCACGGTTACATGTATGGCGTACCCGACCTGGCGCTGGCCTGCGACGCCGTCAACCACAATACGCCCGAGTACAAAACCTGGAGCCACGACAAGGCCTTCCTGGAAAAGGACCGCCGCGACGAGCTGGTGGAGCCCGATCCCGAGGCAAACCCGCGCGAGCATGCCCAGTATGTGAAGGACATGGCCATGTGGGACGAGAAAGGCAACATCGACGAGCTCAAGCCGCCTCTGGTCATCAAGCCCATCTTTGGCTGCGAGGTCTACTTTACGCCGGACGAGACCCTTGCCCGCGACCACAAGCCCGAGCTCTACCACATGATCCTTCTGGCTAAGGACCAGGAGGGCTACGTCAACCTGATGCAGACGGTCTCCGAGGCCGCCGTGCAGGGCTTTTACTACAAGCCGCGCGTGACGCTCGACAACCTGCGCCGCCACGCCAAGGGCATGATCTGCACCAGTGCCTGCATCGCGGGCATCATCCCCAAATACATCGACCACGGCGACATGGAAGGCGCCATCAAGTGGGCCGAGACCTTCCGCGACACCTTCGACCCCGGCGACTTCTACATCGAGATCCAGGAACACGGCATCACCACCGACAACGGCCTGACCGATGAGCAGATGGACCGCACGCTCATCGACATTGCCAAGCAGGTGGGCGTCAAGGTCATCGCCACCAACGACTTCCATTACCTGCGCCGCGAGGACGCGCCCGTGCAGGACGTCATCATGTGCATCGGTATGAACGCCAAGGTCGACGACCCCAACCGCATGCGCATGACCGGCTCGGAGTTTTACATGAAGACCGAGGAGGAGATGCGGGCGATGTTCCCGTATTGCCCCGAGGCCTGCGACAACACGCTCGAGATCGCCGACAAGTGCTACGTCGAGCTGGACTCGGACTCCATCATCCTGCCGCGCTTCCCGCTGCTCGATCCCGGCGAGACGCACGAGAGCCAGTTCCGCCGCGAGTGCGAGAAGGGCCTGCGCCAGCACTATGGTGACGACTGGGCCACGCGCGAGATCGGCGGCGTCAACATCAAAGAGCGCTTTGAGTACGAATACAAGGTCATTTGCGACAAGGGCTTTGCCGCCTACTTTTTGATCGTTGCCGAGTACGTGCAATGGGCCAAGGACAACGGCATCGGTGTCGGCCCCGGCCGTGGTTCGGCCGCCGGCGCTATCGTCGCCTACGCCATGAACATCACCGCGTTCGACCCGCTCGAGAACGGTCTGATGTTCGAGAGGTTCCTGTCCCCGCAGCGTACCGAGATGCCCGATATCGATATGGACTTCGACGATGAGCGGCGCCTCGAGGTCGTGGAGCACGTTCGCCAGCTCTACGGTCCCGAGAAGGTCACCCACGTCATCACCTACTCGACCATTAAGGCCAAGCAGGCCATCAACGATGCCGCGCGCGTCCTGGACTACCCGGTCTATATGGGCCAGCGCCTGTCCAAGATGGTCTCGAGCGACCCCAAGGTCAAGCTCAAGCAGGTGCTCGAAAAGCAACCCGGCAAAGAGGATCTGTTTAATCCCGATTTTGCCGAGGCATATAAAAAGGACGACGACGCCCGCCGCATCATCGACACGGCGCTCTCGATCGAGGGCCTCACCCGTGGCGAGGGCGTGCACGCGTGCGCCGTTCTGATCTGCCGCGACCCCGTCAACGAGCACGTGCCCACCAAGCTCGATACCAAGGGCGGCGTCGAGATTACCCAGTACGAGGGCCATACCGTCGCCGACATGGGCCTGCTCAAGATGGACTTCCTGGGCCTGCGTACGCTGACGGTTATCTCCAAGGCCAAGGCAAACATCAAAAAGAACTTTGGCATCGACATCAAAGAGGAAGAGATTCCCTTTGACGATCCCGAGATCTTTAAGCTCATGGGCTCCGGCCACACCGCCGGCGTCTTCCAGGTCGAGTCCGCCGGCATGACGGCCACGATCAAAAACATGAAGCCCACCGAGTACAAGCACGTCGTGGCATTGATCGCTCTGTACCGCCCGGGCCCGCTGGGCGCCGGCATGGTCTCGTCCTACATCAACCGTATGAACGGCAAGGAGCCGGCCGTCTCCTACGACGATCGCCTGGACGACATCCTGGGCGAAACCTACGGCACCATGGTCTACCAGGAGCAGGTTATGCTCATCTCCGTCGAGATGTGCGGCTTCTCCAAGGGCGAATCGGACTCGCGTATCCGTAAGCCCGTGGCTAAGAAGAAGATCAAGCTGCTCACGTCGACGGTGCTCCACTGGGAGGATGGCTCGGACGAGACCACCTACGACCACTGGATGAACGGCGCTATCAAGAACAACTACACGCGCGAGGTCGCCCAGAAGATTTGGGACGATGTTCTCGAGTTCGCATCCTACGCCTTCAACAAGTCGCACTCCGCCGGCTACGCCATTCTGGTTATGCAGACGGCGTGGCTCAAGGCGCACTATCCGCACGAGTACATGGCGGCCGTTCTGACCTCCTATACGGGCAAGACCGACAAGATCGTGCACTACGTCTCGGCGTGCCGTCACGACGGCATCCCCGTGCTTTCGCCAGATGTCAACGAGTCCGGTACCGAGTTCACGGCTACTAAGGAGGGCGTGCGCTTTGGTCTGGCCGGCATCCGCGGCGTGGGCACCGGCGTGGCGCAGGCGATTATC
Organism: uncultured Collinsella sp.; assembly: GCA_900550835.1. Classification (GTDB taxonomy): domain Bacteria; phylum Actinomycetota; class Coriobacteriia; order Coriobacteriales; family Coriobacteriaceae; genus Collinsella. Next base: position 3,427 of record URTP01000129.1, read on the forward strand.
GCCGAGCGCGAGGCGGGTGGTCCGTTTAAGACGCTGCACGACTTTGTCGAGCGCGTGGACTCGAGCCAGGCCAACCGTCGCGTGATCGAATCGTTGATCAAGGCAGGCGCCTTTGACTCCACGGGGTATCCGCGTCGCCAGATGATGCACTTTGTGGACAAGAACAACCCCGAGAACATCATCGACGCCGCGGTGAAGCACCAGAAGGATCGCGCGAGCGGCCAGACGTCGTTCTTCGATATGTTTGGCGACGTTGAGGGCTCGGGCTTTGAGGTGAGCGTGCCCGATCCGGATGGCCAGGAATGGGACCGCCACCTCAAGTTGAGTCAGGAGAAGGAGGTTCTGGGCATCTATGTCTCGGACCACCCGCTGCGCCCGTTTGAGTATGCACTAGCCAAGGCGCGTGACTTCTCGTTCTCGCAGATCGACACCGGCTACGAAGTTCAGAATCCTACGGGCGGCACCATCAACCAGGAGATTCCCGAGGGCAAAGCGCTGTGGTGGGCCGGCATGGTCTCGAGCGTGTCCAAGCGCGTGACCAAAAACGGCGACCCCATGGGCATCGTGCAGCTCGAGGACATGGAAGGCGAGGCTACGGTCGTGGTGTTCCCCAAGACCTACAAGGAGGCCGAGGGGTACCTGTACGGCGAGGTCGATCCCGAGACGGGCGCGCAGCTGTCCGATGCGTTTGTGCGCATTAAGGGCAAGCTCGAGCGCTCGGACCGCGGCGACCAGATTATCGCGCAGGAGATTGTGCCGCTGGAGCTCAACGAGGAGAACAACAAGCCCAAGGTCTTTGAGGTCATGGTGCCCAACAGCCGCTTTAGCCAGGGCAATATGGCACGCTTGGCCACGGTGCTCACCACCAACCCGGGCGGCGATCGCGTGGAGATCTTTATCGAGCAGGTGGACGGGCGCGTGCTGCGCGCCGAGGTGCCTGCCAAGGTCAACGCGCGCTCGATTCCGCTGCTGGCCGAGGCCAAGGCCATCGTTGGTAACCAAGGCAGAGTGACGGTGATCTAAGGGCGACCTTGCTGGTCCGCGCGAGATTGGAGGAAGTGATGGCGCAGGGGACGTTTGTGCAGGCGCTCCGGAAAGAGGCGGCGCTGAGCGGTACCTTTATGAAGGGCCGCTCGCTCATGCTCAACGGCGCCGTGCTGTCGATTGAGGACAGCGGCTCGCGCTTCTCCAAAAACGTGACGGTTGAGGGTTCGGTGCGCGGCTCGCGCGGCGACCTGTACAAGACGCACGTGGCGCTCGACGTGGACGAGCACGAGGTGATCGACTACGACTGCGACTGCCCCGCTGCCTATCGTTACCCCGGTATGTGCAAGCACGCTATTGCCACGGCGCTCGCGTATCTGGACGCGAGCGGCACCGAGCCCGTCGAGGGGCTGCGCACACCGGTTCGCACGTTTACGGCGCAGCCGAAACAGCCCGCGCGCACCGCGCCCAAAGCGCCGGCCGTCAACCCCAACTTTCCCTTCCCGGCGCCCGTCCCCACGAGCCCGAGCCTTATGGCGGCGCTCTCCGATCTTTCGGATGCGCGCATGGACGAGCTGGCGAGCATGCGCCGCAAGCTTGCCGGTGCTGTTGATCCCGATGCCCCCAAGGCAGTGTTGGAGCCCTCGTTGGTGCCGTACTACAATCCGCTGTTCGCCGACCGCTTTAGCTGGGCGCTCGAGTTCCGCATTCGCTGCGGTTCGGTGTCCTACGTGGTCAAGGATATCGACGGCATGGCCGACGCCTATGTCCGAGGCGGCACCTTCTCGTACGGCAAGAAGCTCACGTTTGTCCATACGCCCGAAGCCTTCGAAGGCGTTTCGACAAAGCTGCTCAACCTTGTTGTGACGACAGTTGCCTATCTCGATGACATCACAAGCTCGCGTTCGGCGTCGTACGACTTTGCCCGCAACGGTTTTGTCGCCGAGCGTCAGTTGCCGTTGTCCGAGCATAGCATCGTATATGTGCTGGACCTGCTGCGCGGCCAGACCGTCTCCTTTGAGCCCGCCTGGTCGCGGGGGACGACGACGCATCGCACCTATGACGTGGCGGTTGAGATGCCTCCGGAAGGGGAGGACGAGGTGCTGTCTAAGCGCCCGCCGCTCCTTGCCGCCAAGATCGCGCCGGCGGCTGGCGGCAGCTACGATCTG
>URTP01000130.1 GCA_900550835.1 uncultured Collinsella sp.
TCATTCAAAAGGCAAGGCATGACCAAAAGGTCTATGCCTTGCCTTTTTCATGCCAACTTGTACGTTCTGGACGGCGCTCGCTGTCCGTCCTCTGCCTGCGGCGCTTTCCATTGTTGGTGCAGGGGCGCTTTGCCTACTCTGGCGGGCTTTCGCTGGCTTATGCTTAACCTGCGACGTTTTCATTGTTGGTGCTGAGTGCCTTGTTTCCCGTTCCAAATGAGCCACCCCGGGTCCCCGGCGGTTGCGGTGGGCGTGTTTGGTTGGTGCCTGTTGGTGGCCAGGCCCTTGCGAGGGGCAGGCTCCGTTATAATCGCCTAGAACATTAAATGGAAACGGGACGGGAGCCATACATGCGCCAGGGTTTCGACAACGCGAAGTATATCGAGCTGCAGGCTGCTCACATTAAGGAGCGCATCTCGCAGTTTGGTGGCAAGCTCTATTTGGAGTTTGGCGGTAAGCTGTTCGATGACTATCATGCGAGCCGCGTGCTACCGGGTTTTGAACCGGACAGCAAGTTCCGCATGCTCAAGAGCATCGCCGACGATGTCGAGGTTATCATCGCGATCAACGCGAACCACATCGAGAAAAACAAGGCTCGTGGTGACCTTGGTATTACCTATGACGAGGATGTGCTGCGCCTGGTTGACCTGTTCCGCGGCAACGGCTTTGCCGTCGCGGCTGTGGTCATCACCCAGTACGCCTGCTGCCGATGTGTTCCGCAACCGCCTGAACGCGCTCGGTATTCCCGCCAAGCTGCACTATCCCATCGAGGGGTATCCGCACGATGTCGATCTGATCGTGTCCGACGATGGCTACGGCAAGAACGAGTTTGTCGAGACCACCCGTCCGCTCGTCGTCGTGACGGCGCCCGGCCCTGGCTCGGGCAAGCTCGCCACTTGCCTCTCGCAGCTGTATCACGAGCATAAGCACGGTACCGCCGCCGGCTATGCCAAGTTTGAGACCTTCCCGGTCTGGAATCTTCCTCTGACGCATCCGGTCAATATTGCCTACGAGGCCGCCACGGCTGACCTCGACGACGCCAATATCATCGATTCGTTCCACCTTGAGGCCTACAACAAGACCACGGTCAACTACAACCGCGACGTCGAGGCCTTCCCGGTAGTCCGTGCCCTGATGGAAAAGATCCTGGGCAAGAGCCCCTACCAGAGCCCTACGGACATGGGCGTCAATATGGTTGGCTTTGCCATCACCGATGACGATGCCTGCCGCGACGCTTCCAAGATGGAGATCGTCCGCCGCTACTTTACCGCGGTCGAAAATGTGCGCCGTACCGGCGTGGGCGATGAGCAAGTCGACCGTCTCAAGATTATTATGAAGAAAGCCGGCATCGATAAGAACTACTCACCGGCGCGCTCGGCGGCCCTCACCAGGGAGCAGCTGACGGGTGGTCCCGTGGGTGCCATGGTCATGCCCGATGGCTCCGTGGTGACCGGCAAGACCTCCACGCGCCTGGGCGCCGCAAGTTCGCTCATTATGAACGCCCTCAAGCATGTCTCGGGCGTCGACCTTGAGCTCGAGGTCATTAGCGATGAGGCGATCGAGCCCATCAGCAAGCTCAAGACGCATTTCCTGGGAAGTAAAAACCCGCGCCTCCACACCGACGAGACGCTTATGGCGCTGTCGATCACCTCGGCCACGAGTGAGACGGCCGCTCGCGTCCTTTCGGGCCTGGAGCAGTTGCGCGGTTGCGATGCCTTCTTTAGCGTGATCATCTCGCCGACGGACGAGACGGTACTGCGCAAACTGGGTATCAACGTGTGCTGCGAGCCCAAGTTTGAGCGCCGCGGTTTCTTCCATCGCTAAGTTTGAAGCACCGCGGTAATTGCATTGCATTTTGGCCGTATCGAGTTAGCGCCCGGTACGGCTTTTTGATCAATAAAGCGCCTATTTCGGCGAAAAATAGCCGTTTACCTGCCTAGAAACAATTTGAGCGGTATACAATAACCGTAACTGTTTCATCCTTAGCGGGATGCCGCATGATGGATATTACCTGCCATCGTGAGGTGTGTCGGTCGCGCACGGCGCGTTAGATGCTCGTGCTCGGTTTGAGGAGGCTGCTATGGCGGGCAAGGGTCGTGCGAGTGTCAACGATATGAAGCGTGTCGAGGTGCTGGTGTTGATGGAGATCGACCAGCAAACCGAAGACAATGGCGGGCCGTATGGTTTCTCGCGCAAAACGCTTGCCGAGCGCGTGGGGGTTTCGCCGTATCGTGCCCGCGCCGCAATCGATCGCTTGGATTCCGAAGGTATGATTGATGTCGTCTCGCGTTATAGCGACGACGGCGGTCAGCTTGCAAATGGCATTTGCCTCACCGAACGTGGTGAGTGGTATCTTGAGGGCGTCCGTACCGGCATGCTCGTTCAAGAAATGCTTGAGGACGAGGTTGCTGATCGATAGCAGCATGTAACCCTTGCCATAGCGACGCCGCCTGGGAAACCGGGCGGCGTTTTGTTTCAAGATCGAGAAATGCAATCGCACGCGAGAAAAATTGCGGACGGTCCGCGGCGCGAGTATTACAATGAAGACCCGTAAGATGTGGATAAACAACTTCTACGGGAAGCGCAGGTAACTCAATATGACCAAGCATGTGTTCGTAACCGGTGGCGTGGTTTCGTCCCTGGGCAAGGGTATCACCGCGGCCTCGCTGGGCCGTCTGCTCAAGTCGCGTGGCTACAAAGTAACGATGCAGAAGGCCGACCCGTATCTGAACGTCGACCCCGGTACCATGAGCCCGTTCCAGCATGGTGAGGTCTTTGTAACCGAGGATGGTTACGAGTCCGACCTGGACCTGGGTCATTACGAGCGCTTTATTGATGAGAACCTGACCCGCGATTCCAACTTTACGACCGGTGCCATCTACAAAAGCCTCATCGCCCGCGAGCGTCGCGGCGACTTTTTGGGCGGTACCGTGCAGGTGATTCCTCACGTCACCAATGCCATTAAGGATAAGTTCCGCCGCATCGAGGAGCAGACCGGCTCCGATGTAGTCATCACCGAGCTGGGCGGCACGATCGGCGACATCGAGTCCCAACCGTTTGTCGAGGCCATTCGTCAGTACCGCAAGGAGGCCGGCCCCGAGAACGTCTGCTACATCCACGTGTCGCTCGTTCCCTATATCGCCGCCGCCCACGAGGTCAAGACCAAGCCCACGCAGCATTCCGTCAAGGAGCTCCGCAGCTTTGGCATCCAGCCCGATATCATCGTGCTGCGCTCCGACCACCATATCGATGACGCTATCCGCGGAAAGATCGCAAGCTTCTGCGACGTCGACACCGATTGCGTCTTTACCAATGAGGACTGCGCGAGCATCTACGACGTGCCGCAGCTGCTTGCCGAGCAGGACTTTGACCTGCGTATTTGCGAGCGCCTGGGCCTGGACCCGCGTGAGCGCGACATGAGCGAGTGGAATGAGTTCCTGCGCAAACAGAATCACGCCAACCATCACGCCGACAAGGTGAAGATCGCCGTCGTGGGTAAGTACACGCAGCTACCCGATGCGTACCTGTCGGTTATCGAGGCCCTGCACCATGCGGGCGTCTTCTACGATCGCCATGTGGACGTCCAGCTGGTCGACGGCGAGAGCCTCGACGAGCAGAATGTCTCCGAGGTTCTAGGCGACGCCTCGGGCATCCTGGTCCCCGGCGGCTTTGGCAAGCGCGCCCTGGAGGGCAAGATCCTCGCGGCCGAGTTTGCCCGTGAGCACAAGATTCCGTATCTGGGCATTTGCCTGGGTATGCAGGTGGCCGTGTGCGAGTTCGCCCGCAATGTCGTCGGCCTTGCCGGCGCCAGCTCCTCTGAGTTCGATCCGGATGGCCCGTATAGCGTCATCGACCTGATGAGCTCGCAGGAGGACGTGACCGAGAAGGGCGGCACCATGCGTCTGGGTGCCTATCCGTGCAAGCTTGCTGCCGATACCCTTGCTCGCGAGGCATATGGCGAGGAACTCGTCTACGAGCGTCACCGTCATCGCTTTGAGTTCAACAACGCCTTCCGCGACCAGCTCGAGGACGCCGGTTTGGTTATCTCGGGTCTGTCGCCTGACGAGCGCCTGGTCGAGATGGTCGAGCTGCCGCGCGACGTGCATCCGTGGTATGTGGCAACCCAGGCTCATCCCGAGTTCAAGAGCCGCCCGACCAACCCGCAGCCGCTGTTCCGCGAGTTCGTACGCGCTTCGATTGGCCAGCATGAGGGTGTCGACCGTCTGCAGGTGACGCCCATGAACCTCGCTACGGACTAAGGGTGCCGGCGAATAAGGAACATACCGAAGCTACTCCCTCGTCGCTCGCCGTGGCGGCGGGGGAGTATCTCGATTACCTCGCGGTCGAGCGGGGCTTGGCGCGCAACACGATTGCGGCCTATCGTCGTGACCTGACGACGTACTGCGCCTATCTGGAGCGGGCGGGTATTGTGTCTTTTGAAGAGGTGACCCGTCAGATCGTGGAGGGCTTTGTCGCCGATCGCCGCGACGGAGGCTATTCCGACGCCTCGGTGGAGCGTGCGCTTGCTGCCGTGAAGGGCCTGCATGCCTTTTTGGTGCGCGATGGGGCCGTGGCCCAAAACCCGACGGCGGCGTTGCGCCTGCCTAAAAAGGCTGAGCGTTTGCCGGAGTATCTATCGGTGGAGGATGTCTCGGTGCTGCTCGATCAAGACTTTCCCGAGGGCGAGATGGGACTGCGCGACCATGCCATCTTGGAAGTGCTCTACGGATGCGGTTTGCGTGTGAGTGAGCTGGTTGGCCTCGATGTGGGCGATATCCATATTGACGATGGCTTTGTACTCGTTCGCGGTAAGGGCTCAAAGGAACGCCTGTCCCCACTGGTGGGAAGCGCGGCGCGAGCTCTGACGCTCTATGTAACTGAGGGGCGTTCTCGCTTGGCGGCCCATGCCCGCGGAACCGAGACCTCGGCGGTCTTTTTAAATAAGAACGGACGTCGCCTGTCGCGCCAGGCCGTGCATGCGATATGCGAGCGGTATGGGCGTCAGGTGGGGCTGGTGGGGCTCCATCCCCATACCTTGCGCCACTCCTTTGCCACCCACATGCTCGCGGGTGGTGCCGACCTGCGTGTGCTGCAGGAGATTTTGGGCCATGCCGATATTTCGACCACACAGGTCTACACGCATGTCGACCGAACGCAACTGACCGAGGTCTATCTGGCGGCGCATCCGCTGGCGCATCGTTAACACATCGCTGACCTGTATATTTATAGGTATTTGGGGACGGGCCCCAGATTGCCGTGGCGTGCTTTTGCGCGCGCATGGGCAATCTGGGGTCCGTCCCATTTTTCGCCACTTGGCGTCGCGGTGGTGGGCCGCACGTGCCTTGGGTGGGGGAGTTTGGGGGCGATGTGAACGGCATGTAAAGGGACGCAAAAATCGCCTCAAGGTCAACTTGAAGGTTGAGGTTCGCGGGCGTGGTTCTACAGGTGGCATCCCGCCGTTGCTGCAAACACAACATATTGTGTTTTCGAACATATGCTCGGGGGTGTTTTACAACATATTGGGGGTGGAATGGTGGGGAG
>URTP01000131.1 GCA_900550835.1 uncultured Collinsella sp.
GGCCCTGCCGAGCACGCCGGGGTTTTGCGATAATAAACCCGCAGGTAGAGCGCTTGAGTATATGCGGTGTGGTCGGCCCATCGAGATTTTGCCGCATACTTCCGAAATTCAGGCGAATATCGCTCAAAATAACCGTCCATATAACGCAAAATAGGCCGCTTCCCCTAGTGGGAAGCGGCCTCAAGTCTTACGAGTAGACGATGGTAAAGGGTACTTCTGTTTCGGTCTCTCCTGTTGATGTGCACCTCGTTCCCTCAAGGGTTACCGATACAACCTGATCGACATTGATGAGCCTTGCCGGAACCCAGATGTTCTCTCCGCTATTGCGCGCCATCGAAACATAGAAATTGTACGCCCCTGCGTCGTCATCTTCGATAATCTGCTCCGATCCATCCTTGTAGGTAACCGTCAACTTCTTCGTGACTGCGTCAATGCCCAGATCATCGATGTGCGTCTGGATCGAAAACGGGCTGATCTCGAGAGGCGAGTCATCGGAGCGGAGTTCCTTAGTATCGACGTACGCTCCAACGCTAAACTCGGGCGTCGATGCCTCGAACGGCTTCGCATCCTCTCCTTCGCCCTCGGTCCACGAGATATTCCAGGTGACCGCATGTTGAAAACCTCGCTCGCGATCCATAGAAGCAAAGTACATCGTGCCGTTAATGACCGTGTCGCTTGATGTGTCTTTATCAATGGTGCAGCGTGTATCAGCCCATTCCTCGCCGAAGTTCATGCTGGGTGTACTGACGCCCCCTTCTTCTTCACCATAGAGAACAAGTTCGCCAGTCTCTGCTGCCGGCTTGTAGTAGTTAACACCATTTGGATTGGACAACGTAAACGTCACGGCACCGCAACCGTTTTTATCGATAGCCATATCATGAATGTCGAGCGTATAGCCGTTGCCCTCGACGGACAGATTGACCTTCTGGACTGCACCCTCCAGGCTTTGGGGCGCGATACCATCACCAAACTCTCTGGTGTAGGTATATTTCGTCCCCGACGAGCCGCCATTTGTCCAGGTAACGGACTCTCCGTTGCCATGGTTTCCCCAGGCAGAGGCAAAATAACTGGAATTGACAACAGCGTAGGCGACCCCTCCGGTCGCCAGCACTCCGGCAAGACATCCGATTACGGCAACATACAGAGGCTTCGCGTGACCCTTTCGGCGAAGCGGCTCGCCAGCAGCGGCATAAAGAACACGGTCAGCAAGATCGCTATCGGCTTGGACGGACTCGAAGGCCTGCTTGATCTGGTTGGATTTCACGGTCGCCCTCCTCTAGGATGAACTTGAGCTTCGATCTGCCGCGAGCTAAACGCGTTCGAACGGTCGCGGCTGGCACATGCAGTAACTCGGCAATTTCTGAAGTCGAGAAGCCCAGATAGTAATAGAGCACGATAGGAATACGGAATCGCTCCGGAAGTCGCATAACGTCTAATAGGACGGCCTTGGTCTCCTCCTGCGCCGTCGAAAGCGAATCGGCCAGATTCTCAATATCCTCCACGCGCCTCCACGGCTTTCGAAAGAGAGATTTACATTCATTGATCGTGACCCGGATAAGCCATCGACGAAGATGCTCCCAGTTTTCAAATTGCGCGTCGCTTTTGAGCAACTTAAGAAAGACGTCTTGAGCGACATCGTCGGCGTCAGCGCGATCACGCAGATACGTCAATGCGATCCGAAACACGACATCCCGGTGGTCTTCGACCGCCTGTCTAAAAGCTTGTTCTTCCATAATCACCTCCCGGTGACATTAATGGTTCTCGATGAGGCCCTCACCATAGATACGCTCTTGTCGGGCGAAATGTTTCAAATTCAAGCAGGAAAAACTACCAAAATAAACCTGTCCTTTTTTGCAAGTGATCAACGGAACGAAACAAGTTGAGCATACGCAGGCGAGCGGCCCCCAGAGCGTACAAGGTGGCATGAAAAAGGCAGGGCATTGACCTTTTGGTCATGCCCTGCCTTTTGAATGACAGATTGTAGCTCTGGGGGCCGCGCAGCGACGGAGGTCGCCGCCGTTCGTTAGAACGGCGGAACTAATTACTCCTCGTCGTTGTCCTTGGCCTCTTCGGCGTCGTCGGTGTCCACGAGCTGGTTGAGCAGCTCGTCGAGGGAAGCCATGTCCTCGTTGATCGCGCCGTTGGCGGGAGCCTTCTTGTCGTCGATCGGGGCGCCCAGGAGCTCCTCGTCGGCGTCGGCGTGATGCGTCGGAGCGGAGGTACCCAGCAGGATATCGTCCGGACCGTCGGGGCTAAAGACCATCTGCAGCAGCTGCGAGAGGTCTTCCTCGTCGGCAACGTCGTCGTTGTTCTCGAGGATGTAGAGCAGATCGTGGGCCTCCAGGCCGTCACGGAGCTCCTCGATCGCCTTGGCGCCGATGCCATCGATGCGCAGCAGATCCTCCTCGGACTTGCCAACCAGGTCGCCGACCGTCTCGATGCCAACCTCGCTGAACTTGTTGGTCCAGCGCTGCGACACGCCCAGATCGTCGAACAGGTACAGACGAGCCTTCTCGGCGGAGATGGTGTGGCCGTTGCGGGTGAACGAACCGTCAGCACCACCGAACTCGTCGTAGCCGGCCCAGTCGAGCTGCTGCGGGAGCTGCTCGTCCAGGTCCTTGAGCTCCACAGGAGCCCACTCGGGCAGCGACTTGGCGTTGGGCGAAGCCGGGCCGTCGATGTCCACGTAGCCGTCGGCCGTGCGATACGTCAGCTTGGCGTTGGCGTACGGCTTGAGGCCGGTACCAGCCGGGATCTTCTTACCGACGATGACGTTGGACTTAAGGTCGAGCAGGTGGTCGACCTTGCCCTCGATGGCAGCCTCGGTAAGGACGCCAGCGGTACGAATGAACGAAGCGCTCGACAGCCAGGAGTCGATGTTGGACGCGACCTTGAGCGTACCCAGGATGACGGGCTCGGCCACAGGAGCCTGACCGCCCAGACGGGCAACGCGCTCGACCTCGTCGGCAAACTCGTAGCGGTCGACGTACTGACCAAGCAGGTACTTGGAGTCGCCGGGGTTGGTGATCTGAACGCGACGCAGCATCTGGCGTGCGAGCACCTCGATGTGCTTGTCGTTCAGGTCGACGCCCTGGCTGGTGTAGACGTCCTTGACGCTCTCGACGAAGGTGTGCATCGTCGACTCGATGTCGGTCAGCTTGCGCAGGTTGCGGAAGTTGACGAAGCCCTTGGTGATCTGGTCGCCAGCGCGAACCTCGCAGCCGTCCTCGATCTCGGGCATGAAGCGCACCGAAGCGGGGACACGACGCTCGTCGAGGACACGGGTGTGATCCTCGGAGTCGGTGAGCGTCAGCACGTACTCGGACTTCTCGGGCTTAATCGAGAGGTGACCAGAGTACGGAGCCAGCTCGGCCTCGCGACCCAGGATCTTCTCGTTGACGTTGCCGACGATATCGAACATACGGCTGACCGTAGGCAGACCCTGCGTAATATCGTCGACGCCAGCGACGCCGCCGGAGTGAATGGTACGCATCGTAAGCTGCGTACCGGGCTCGCCGATGGACTGGGCGGCAATAATGCCGACCGCGGTACCGATGGCGACCGGACGACGGGTGGAAAGATCCCAGCCGTAGCACTTCTGGCACACGCCGTACTTGGAGCGGCAGGTGAGCAGCGCGCGAAGCTTGACCTTCTTAAGGCCGGCATCGACCATCTTCTGGATGTCAGCGACCTTCTCGATGTAGCCGTCCTGCTCAAAAAGCACGGTGCCATCGGGAGCCACGACGTCCTCAATGAAGCAACGGCCGACGAGGTCGGTGTTGAGGTCGGTGGTGCCGGGGATGATGAGGTTGTAGGTGACGCCCTCGTGCGTACCGCAGTCCTCCTCGCGGACGATGACGTCCTGGGCCACGTCGACCAGACGACGGGTCAGGTAACCAGAGTCTGAGGTGTGGGATGCGGTATCGACCAGGCCCTTACGGGCGCCGTAGGTCGAAATGAAGTACTCGAGCGGCAGCAGGCCCTCGCGGAAGTTCGCCTTAATGGGAAGGTCGATCGTCTCGCCGGACATGTCTGCCATCAGGCCACGCATGCCGCCGAGCTGACGCAGCTGGGTCTTAGAACCACGGGCGCCGGAGTCGGCCATCATGTAGAGCGGGTTCTCCTCGTCGAACAAGTCGAGCATGAGCGCTGCAACCTTATCGGTACAAGCGGTCCACTCGTTAACGACTTCGATGTGGCGCTCCGTCTCGTTGATGAAGCCCTCCTCGAAGTACTCGTTGATCTGGTCGACGTTGGCCTGGGCGCGATCGAGCAGCTCCTGCTTCTCGGCAGGGATGAGAGCGTCCCACACCGAGATGGTGAGGCCGGCGCGGGTAGCGTAGTGGAAGCCGGAGTACTTGATGGCGTCGAGGATCGGGCCGACCTTGGCCTCGGGATAGCGATCGCAGCAGTCCGCAACCAGCTTGGCCACATCGCCCTTGACCATCTTGTAGTTCATGAACTCGTAGTCTTCGGGCAGGCACTGGCGGTTGAAGATGATGCGGCCGATAGAGGTCTCGAAGCGCGCGGTCTTGTTGCCGGTGACGTCGTAGTCGACGAACTCGTTCTTGCCGTTCTTGACGCGGAAGATACGGGTGCCGTCCTCGTTGATGACGTTGGCGTTCTCGGCGGACACGCGGACCTGAATCTTGGCCTGCATGTCGACCTCGGAGCGGCAGTCATAGGCGTGCAGCGCGTCGTCGAAGCTGGCGAACACGTGGTTCTCGCCCGGCAGACCGTCGCGGACCTGGGTCAGGTAGTACACACCAATAATCATGTCCTGCGAGGGGATGTTGACCGGCTTGCCGGATGCCGGCGAGCGCAGGTTGTTCGCAGAGAGCATGAGCACGCGAGCCTCGGCCTGAGCCTGGCTGGACAGCGGCACGTGGACAGACATCTGGTCGCCGTCGAAGTCGGCGTTGAAGGGCGAGCAGACCAGCGGGTGCAGGTGGATAGCCTTGCCCTCGACCAGAACCGGCTCAAAGGCCTGGATAGACAGACGGTGCAGGGTCGGTGCGCGGTTGAGCAGCACGACGCGGCCGTCGATGACCTCTTCGAGGATATCCCACACAAAGGTGGCACCGCGGTCGATAGCGCGCTTGGCGCCCTTGATGTTCTCGACCTTGCCAAGCTCGACCAGGCGCTTCATGACGAAGGGCTTGAAGAGCTCCAGCGCCATGGTCTTGGGCAGACCGCACTGGTGCAGCAGCAGCTTGGGGTCGGTAACGATAACCGAACGGCCGGAGTAGTCGACACGTTTACCCAGCAGGTTCTGGCGGAAACGACCCTGCTTGCCCTTGAGGGCCTCGGCGAGCGACTTGAGCGGGCGACCGCCACGGCCAGAGACCGGGCGACCACGACGGCCGTTGTCGAACAGGGCGTCCACGGACTCCTGGAGCATGCGCTTCTCGTTGTTCACGATGATCGCAGGGGCGTCCAGGTCGAGCAGGCGCTTGAGTCGGTTGTTACGGTTGATCACGCGACGGTACAGGTCGTTGAGGTCGGACGCGGC
>URTP01000132.1 GCA_900550835.1 uncultured Collinsella sp.
GAGCCGGTGGAGTAGGAGTCTGAAAGCGTGATAAAGCCAAATTCGGAGCTCGACCACAGCACGATCTCCTCGGAAAGACGCGACAGGTGCATCGCCATGACGGATCCGGCGTAATGCAGATCGAGCAGGAAATCACGGTCGGAAACCGCATCGAGCGAGTTGGGAATCACGCCCGCAAAGCCAAGTTCGGCAGCCGTCATCTGGCGATCGAGCGGATAGCTCGTACCGGCAAGTGCTGCAGCACCCAGCGGGCAGTTGTCGGCGGCGTCAAAGGCAGCCTTCAGGCGCGTAAAGTCGCGCGCGAACATCCAGGAATACGCCAGCAGATGATGCGAGAGCAGCACGGGCTGAGCGTGCTGCATATGCGTGTAGCCCGGCAGAATCACCTTGTCGTACTTCTTGGCCGCATCCACCAGCACATGGCGCAGCTCAAGATTGACCTCCATGAGCTCCTTGGCCAGCGCCTTGACGCCCAGGCGCGTATCGGTCGCCACCTGGTCGTTGCGCGAACGCCCAGTATGCAAGCGCTTGCCAGCCTCGCCGATACGACGCGTCAGCTCGCTTTCGATGGACATATGAATGTCCTCGTCGTTGATATCGAAGGTGAAGTTGCCGGCATCGATATCCTGTTCGATTCCGGTCAGGCCCTCGGCAATCGCCTGCTCGTCCTCGGTGCTGATAATGCCCTGGGCCGCCAGCATCTTGGCATGTGCCTTAGATCCGGCGATATCCTGCTTATAGAGATGTTTGTCAACCGGCAACGACGCGCCAAACTCCTGCGTGACCTCGGCCACGCCCGCCTCAAAACGACCGCCCCAAAGAGCCATGGAACCGTCCCCTTTCATCAAATCCCAAAACAAGCGCCCAAAGCAATGCGCCCTGTCGCTGAAGCGATTTCTCAACCGCTAGTTTTGCATATTCCCCACCATGTGCGAGGCCCTATAGCTAATTTGCAAAGAAGTGACGCGCCATGCACTTGGCGCCCAACGTCTCCCTCCGAATGTTGCCCTGCGAACCATCGATCCAGGCCTTTAGGCTCATAGGAACGTCCTCGACCTTTGCAGCATCGAACTCGGGCGCGAGGGCAAGTAAAGCATGCGCGATAGCATCGAACATAATGGATACTCCCCATATATATAGGCGCAGGGCCGTCAAATTGATAGGAGGAGCCCCGCCGGACAACCCCGGCGGGGCTCGGACTCAGCCGCAGACGCGGCATCATATATGCGGGCGGAACGTAGGGGCCACCGATGTTAAGAAGTGTCAGCAAGCATAACGAAAGGCAGGGACCCCATGCGCCCGTTATGTATCACGCGGATGGGCCGCGCGGATACCAAAGGAAGGAGGTGCTAGGCCTGGGCGGCAGCAGAGCTGGGGCCCTGGACCTTAGCCCACGTCTTGAGCGACAGCGTATCGATCTCGATAAAGCCGGCGCTGGCCTTCTCGTCAAACGTAGTGTCGCGGTCGTAGGTAGCCAGACCGTAGTCATACAGGCTAAACGGGCTCTTGCGGCCGACGACATGGCAGTTGCCCTTAAAGAACTTCAGACGGACGGTGCCGGTCACGCACTTCTGGGTGTCGGCCATAAAGGCATCGAGCGCGTTTTTGAGCGGGCTGTACCACTGGCCGTTGTACACGGCGGTGGCCCAATCCTGCTCGAGCTTAATCTTGGTCTTGAGCAGGTCGCCCTCGACGCAGATGTCCTCGAGCGCCTTGTGGGCGGTGATGAGCGTCAGGGCGCCAGGAACCTCGTAGCACTCGCGACTCTTGAGGCCCACCAGACGATCCTCGACCAGGTCGAGACGGCCAAAGCCGTTGTCACCTGAAATCTTGTTGAGGGCGATGACGATCTCGGAGAGTTTCATCTTCTTGCCATCGACGGCGACGGGCTTGCCCGCCTCAAACTCAATCTCGGTGTAGGTCGGGGTGTCCGGCGTGTCCTCGGGGTTCTTGGTCATAACCCAGGCGTCGTCGAGCGGCTCGTTCCAGGGATCCTCCAGGTGACCGCACTCGATGGCGCGACCCCACAGGTTGTCGTCGATGGAATAGGGGTTGTCGTTGGCGCCCTCGGGAACCGGCACGTTGTGGGCGTGAGCATAGGCAACCTCATCGGGACGGCACTTCAGATCCCACTCGCGAACCGGGGCGATAACCTTAAGCTCGGGGTCGAGGGCCTTGACGGCAGCCTCAAAACGAACCTGGTCGTTACCCTTGCCGGTGCAGCCGTGGGCGACGTAGGTCGCGCCAAACTCGTGAGCGACCTCGACAAGCTTCTTGGCGAGCAGCGGGCGAGACAGCGCGGAGAGCAGCGGGTACTTGTTCTCGTACATGGAGTTTGCGGCGATGGCCTTAGTCAGGAACTCATCGGAGAACTCGTCGCGCAGGTCGAGCACCTGGCAATCGAGAACGCCCAGGTCAAGCGCCTTCCGCTTCTTGGCATCCAAGCCGGTCTCCTCCTGGCCCACGTTGCCGCAGACGCAAACGACATCGAGATTCTTCTCGTCCTGGAGCCACTTGACACATACGGATGTATCAAGACCACCGGAATATGCGAGAACGACTTTTTCCTTGCTCATGGCTGTTTCCTTTCGCCCTTGGTAGCTAGTTAGAACATCGGTCAGTTGCAAGTCATTTCGAGGTCAAAAAACCGTGCAATATCAGGTTAAATAGCAAAAAGCAGCACAGCATGCCCTAGAAACATGCGTTTATATCGTGCTAAAACCCAACGACCTCAAAATGACTCTGTTGAGGCAATTCGCCCCATGCGGACAGAGACGATTGTTATCGTCGTCGGGAAATTGCGCGCTGGCGTCGGATGGCATTATCTGCAGTGGTGATGATCTTTACGAACTGCATCTGCCTCTCCTTTCACCTATCGCCGGGCGCAATTCTAATATCGTAAACGGTACCTTTTCTTCGGTAAGCGGTTGTATTTCCGTCTCCGTTTTCGATGGTCGCTATATTACGCTAAAGTGCCCGCAGCACAAGCGACAAATTCAAATTTCTGAAAAGTTTTTTCATTACTTTGTGAAGCGTGGTGCAAATACGCTCCGTTCCTGCGACAATACGCTCAGTTACTGGTTGATGGTTATAACGTCTGAAACAATTTCGAAACGAAAGGCGCGCTTTTATGCAAACTTACGAATCGGACACCAATATCGGAAGCATTAAGATTCTCGCCGTCGACATGGACAAGACGCTGCTCACCGACAAGCGCGTGTTGCCGCAGGGTCTTGATGAGCGCCTGGACAAGCTCGCCGACGCAGGCATTGTATTCTGCCCCGCCAGCGGACGCCCCGCCCCCAAACTCGAGGAAATGTTCGAGAGCATTAAGAACCGCCTTGCTTTTTGTCCCGACAACGGAGCCTGCGTCATCTATCGCGGCAGCTATATCTATAAGAGCAACATCGATGTGGCGCTGTATCAGCAGGTGCTCGCCCGTGCCTCGGAGGACCCGCGTGCCGTTCCCGTCTTGTGCTGCTACGACGAGTTCTATGTGCTCGCCCGCGACCATCAGTACCACGACGAGATCAGCGTGTACTACAACACGATCAACTACGTCGATAGCTTTGAGGGCCTTGATATCGAGTCCAACAAGATTTCGATCTTCTTCCCCGCCTACGATGCCGAGCCAGCGTTTCGCGAGGACTACAGCCCCGAGTTCTCGGACAAGCTCTACGTCACGAACGCCGGGCGCGAGTGGATCGACTTCATGAACCTGGGCGTCGACAAGGGGTCGGGCGTAGCACATCTCTGCGAGCGCCTGGGCATCGATATCGCCGACGCCGCTGCCGTGGGCGATACGTACAACGACATCCCCATGCTGGAGCGCGTCGGGCATAGCTTTATCGTGGACAATGCCGAGGAGCACATGAACGCGCATGCCAAATGGCGCATTCCGAGCAACAACGACGGGGGCGTACTGACGCTCATCGACGCCATCTTGGCGGCTCGTTAACGGGGCTCGTCGGACCCGGCCGGGCGCCAAGATGGCGTCTTGAGTGTCTAGATACTTAGCTGAAATGATTTGAGCAGAGGGGAGCTCCTTGTTGGGAGGGGCTCCCCTCTGTTTTGGTTACTGTGGGACAAATTAATCAGTAGTGTTTGTCCCAAATCTTAAGTATGTGGGGGCTTGCGTCTTGGGCGAGCTTGCCTTACGGAGTGCTTCCCTATTTCGCGTCGGCCCAGGTTATGCCGGTGCTGGCTTCGGCGATCAACGGTACGCGGAGGTCTACTACGTGTTCCATGACGTCGCGGACCATGGCGGTGAGGCGCTCGACTTCGTCGACGGGGCACTCAAAGTCCAGTTCGTCGTGTACCTGCAGGATCATGTGGGCGGCAAAGCCTTCTTCCAAGCGACGGCTTACGCGGGCCATGGCGATCTTGATGATGTCGGCGGCGGTGCCCTGCATGGGGTGGTTCATGGCCGTACGCTCACCAAAGCCGCGGAGCTGTGGGTTTTTGGCCTTGAGCTCGGGAATATGGCGTCTGCGGCCATACATGGTCTCGGCATAGCCCGTCTGCTTGGCTCGCGCCACCACATTGTCGAGGAACGTGCGCACGCCCGGGTAGGCCTCGTAGTAGCGATCGATCATATCGCGCGCCTCGGCCATCGAGATGTGCAGCGACTGCGACAGTCCATAGGCCTGCTGGCCGTACACGATGCCAAAGTTCACGGCCTTGGCGCGGCTACGCAGGTCGGGTGTCACCTCGGACACCGGCACGCCAAATACGCGCGCGGCCGTCTCGGCATGGAAGTCCTCGCCCTCGTTGAAGGCGCGCACCAGGTGCTCGTCACCCGAAAGATGCGCGAGCAGGCGCAGCTCGATCTGCGAGTAGTCCACCGCCAAAAAGACGCTGCCCTCGCCCGCCGAGAACGCCGTCTTGACGGTACGCCCCAGCTCCGAGCGCGTCGGAATGTTTTGCAGATTGGGGTCGCTCGAAGACAAACGCCCCGTCGCGGTGATGGTCTGGTTGTACGTGGTGTGCACACGCCCGTCACCACGGCGCAGCGGGCCCAGCGTGTCCAGATAGGTCGACTTAATCTTGGACTTCTCACGCCAGTCCAAAATCAGGCGCACGATCTCGTGGTCGCGGGCAAGGTCGCTCAGCACCTTGGCGTTGGTCGAATAGTAGCCGCGCTTGGTCTTTTTGAGGCCCTTGGTCGGAAGTCCCATAACATCAAACAGCACGTGCGAGAGTTGCATGGGGCTGCCGATGTTAAAGGTCTCGTCGCCGGCCAGGTCGCGAATGCTGCGCTCGACATCGGCAATCTGGGTCGCCAGGCCCTCGGACAGACTGTGCAGGCGGTCGGGGTCCACGAGCATGCCCGCGCGCTCCATCTTGGCAAGCACCGGCACGAGCGGCATCTCGATTCCATCGAACACGTTGGCGGCGTTCTCGCGGGCCATGCGGTCACGCAGCGGTGCAACCAGCGCCAGCGTCAAGGCCGCCG